>JBGPLJ010000023.1:0-20551 GCA_041486385.1 Steroidobacteraceae bacterium | reverse complement strand
CGTGTGGAATCCGCCCCAGAAAACAATGCCGGCGACAAACATCAAAATGCCGCCGACTGGAATCCAGAACGTGTACCACTTGCGCGGCTTGCGCCAGAGGAAATGCCGCTGTTTTTCCGACCCTTCATTGTCAGACGAATTGGACATTCGCATTTCCTCCCGGCCCGCATTCGACGGCGCGCAGCGACGCGCCGCCCTCGATACGGTCGACTGTTTCTATTTGAAAGTTCCGAAATAGTTGACCAAAGCGTCAATGTCATCCGGGGTCAATTGTTCGAACTTGGGTTTCATCTTCTTCGGCAGCGGCCGCTTTCCCGAGCTGAACTCCTCGAACGTGTGCCGGACATAGGGCATCCATTGGCCCGCGAGAATGCCGGCGTCGTCGTCGGGGCTGCTGCCACCGGCGTCATGGCACTTCACGCATTGACCTTCCTGAATCTTCTTGCCGTGCTCTGCCTTCGCCGCATCGGCGGTCTGCTTGGCACGGACGAACGGCTTGGCGGCGAGATAATCCGCAATCGCCTTTACGTCTGCGTCGGCGAGTTTGCCGGCGATCGTACACATGTCCGTCGTCTCACCCTTGTGTGGCCCGGAGCGATGCTTCGTCTCGGGACAGGGTCGCGCCTTGTTCTTATAGTTCGCGAGGCTGTCGGTGACGTACTTCGCGGAGTAGCCGCCGACGATCGGCACATCCGATTCCGTGCTGGCACCATCCTTGCCGTGGCAGCTCGAGCACTCTTCAAGCAGGATTTTCACGTCGGCAGCCGAGGCGCTGCCCGCAAGAGCAAGAGCCAACAGGGCCGAGCATGCCAGCCACATCAATCCAGTGTGCCTCTCCGTCAACCTCATGATGATTCTCTCCTGTCCGTATTTCGCGTTTGCAGCATCGGGGCAATTATCGCCAAAGACTTCCGCGGGTCGGATAACCAACGTGGGCATGCTCTGATACTTCGAATCTTCAGCAAATAGCGGTAATCCCTTATATCGTACTGTAGATACCCGCCTTCCGCGCATTTGGCCGCGGATGATAAAAAGAACACCGAAAGGGGGCGCCCATCAAGACCTTCAGCGTGGGATTACAGTGACTCCGGCTCACACCATATCTTCGGAACACATCGATGCGGATAACTGGCCGGCGCCGTCGGGCGCACCAGATCGATGATGAGAGAGGTTGCCATGATCAGTTCATTCTTGCGTGCGGTTTCTATCTTCCTCGCCGCCCTGGTGGTGGCTAGCTGCGGCAGCAGCGGCGGCAGTACCGGGCCGGCTGGAGCACCGGGCCCGCAAGGCCCACCGGGGCCTCCGGGGTCCAACCCCGGCACCGTCATCACCATCGCGAGCAATGCGACGCCGGCCAGTGATACGTCGGCCGCCAATTGGGCGGCGCTTTCGCTAAAGGCTACCGTCACGAGCGTCAGCATCAACAGCCCGCCCGTCGTCAATTTCAGAGTGACCGACGACACCGATACGCCGGTGAAGGGCTTGGGCAATACGTCGAAGAGCAGCACGGCCACCGTCGCCGGCCTGACCAACCTGGCATTTTCGCTGGCGAAGCTGGTGCCGGGCTCCAACGGGGATCCTAGCCAGTGGGTCAGCTACATCGTGACGACCGTGCCGACGACAACCGCAGCTGCGGCGCCGACGCGCCCGACGACCGACAACACCGGGGCGCTCGTCGACCACGGCGACGGCACCTATACGTACACCTTTTACCGCGACGTCCCAAACATCAAGACGACAGTGAACGGGATGACCGTCAGCGGTGCCAACAACAAGGCTGACCTCGGTGACCTGACCTACGACCCGAGCCTGGTGCACCGGCTGACGATCCAGCTGTCCGGCAACGCCCCGGGCACCGGTACCAACACGCCGAATGCCGTAGAGGTCACGGGCTACCCCGGCGTGCCGCTGACCAAAGCTGTCGATGTCATCTACGACTTCGTTCCCGCAACGGGGCAAGCGCAACTGCCGGAGAACTCCGGCCGCGACATCGTCGCCACCGCGAAATGCAACGAGTGTCACCAGAGTCTTGGCGGCATTCCCGGCGACGACCCGGAGAGTTCGGGGGCCGGTTTCCATGGCGGCAACCGCAACGACACCCACTATTGCGTCGTATGCCACACCGAGCAGCGCAAATACGGGCGCACCGAGGCCACGATCGACACCAGTACGCTGACGTTCACCAGCACCACCGAGAAGGTGGACGGCCGCGCGGTCGGCAACCTGCCCAACCACATTCACCATATCCACATGGGCGAGTTTCTGGCCAAGAAGAGCTACAACTACGGTGGCGTGTTGTACAACGAGGTGCGGTTCCCGCAGGACCTGCGCAACTGCACCAAGTGCCATGACGGGTCGGCGACTTCGACTGCGCAGACCGCGCAGGGCGACAACTGGAAAAACGCGCCCAGCCGCCGGGCCTGCGGCGCGTGCCACGACGGCATCGACTTCGCGACCGGCCTCGGCGTGACCATCAATGACGCGCTCGAGGGACTGACCGCGACCACCAGCTTCAACGGCTTCGCGCATGGCGGCATGTCGCAGTCCGATGATTCCATGTGCACTACGTGCCACACGCCGGGTGCTATCGACATCGTCCATCTGCCGGTGACGCCACCGAGCGCCAGCAATTCGCTGCTCTTGGGCGGTACCAACAGCAACACGAATGCGGCCTGGATCGCTTCGAACACGAGCCGGCTGCCGGCCGGTGCGATCAAGGTCAGCTACGACATCAAGAGCGTGTCGGTCAACGCCAGCAGCCAGCCAGTGATGGTGTTCCGGATCCTGCAGAATGGTGCGAGGGCGGACTTCAACGTCTTCGACGCCGCGCAGCCGGTCGCCACGCAGGAGATCTGGGGTGGCTTCATGGGCTCGCCCAGCGTGTACTTCGTATTCTCGGTGCCGCAGGACGGCATCACCGCGCCGGCGGATTTCAACGCCACCGTCAACGGCTACCTGAGGAGCCTCTGGAATGGCACGTCGTCTGGCGCCGGCAAGGGCACGCTGGCCGGCCCGGATGCGAGCGGGTACTACACCGCCACGCTCACCGGCGTGACGATTCCCGCTACCGCAAAGATGCTCACCGGCGGCTTGGGCTTCTCGTACAGCGTACTCGCCACGCTGCCGCTAACGCAGACCAACCTGGCCAACTATCCGGTTGCTGACGCCACGGCAACCAGCGGCCTGACTGCAGGCATGCCCAACAAGACCGGTGGCCTGATCGTCATCGCACCCACTGCCTCGAAGGTGGCCACCGGCTTCACGGGCCGTCGGGCGATCGTTGAGGACGCGCGCTGCAATAAGTGCCACCAGGAACTCGGCGCCTTCACCGAAGACGCTTTCCATGCCGGCCAGCGCAACGACGGTACGACGTGTGCGTGGTGCCACCGACCCAACCAGACCAGCAGCGGCTGGGCGGCGGATTCCACCAGCTACATCCATTCGATCCATGCGGGCAACAAGCGCTCGGAGGCGTTCACCTGGCACTCTTCGGCAGTGGGCGAATCCTTCGCTGACATCAAGTTTCCCGGCGTGCTGAAGAACTGTGAAGGCTGCCATATCCGCGGTGCGTACGACTTCAGTGCCGTAGCGTCGCAAAGCGCGCTGCCGAATCGCTTGTACAGGACGGTGGCCACGGGCATCTTCCCGGCCGAGGGTGCAAGTATTGGGACGTACAAGGTCAGTGGCGCGTCGTGTGTGGCTGGCACGCCTTCCGTTGGCACCGCGCTGTCGGCATACAGTCTGTCGCCCTACGTGACCCAATCGACCCCATCCGCCATGCGAACTATGGCATTGGGTTCAGTTTCAACGCCGGGCTCACGACCAGCAATGCCTGCACGCCAGACGGGACGTTCTATACGATCGCGCCTGGAACCAGTGTGGCGGCGGACAGCACGACACTGGTGAACTCGCCGATCGCGACTGCGTGCTTTGCCTGCCACGACTCTGCGCTGGCCCGCGCTCACATGGAGGTCAACGGTGCTTCGATCTACCAACCGCGCGGCGGCGCGCTCGGCACGACGGAGACCTGCATGGTCTGCCATGACACGGGTCGCATTGCGGACATCAAGGTCATGCACGCGAAGTAGCGCCTCGTGCAGATCCGGATCAGGCCAACGGTGCTGATTGCTTTGGTGACCTTGTCGCTGGCCAGCGGAGTCTCCGCTGGCCAGGGCGAGGTCCCGAATGTGGTGCCGGCGCAGCGTAAGTCGGTGGCACACTCGGCGCCGGTCGACGTCAACGGTGCGAGCCTGGCCCAACTCAAGACGCTGCCGGGAATCGGGGATGCCGAAGCTAAAAGGATCGTCGCAGGCAGGCCATACCTGAGCAAGGCCAGCCTGGTGACGGACAATATCCTTCCCGCCGGTGTCTATCAGTCGATTCGCCACCGGATCATCGCGATACAGCACACGACACCCAGGCGCCCGGCTACGACGGACAGGCCGGCGGCCAGACAATGATCGAGCGATGCGACGCGGGATCGACAGGCGCGCAACGAAACGTTACGGGAAGGGTTGAACGGATTGGCTGCTGACATGGCTAACAAGAAAAAATACGGTCCGATCACCGCCGGGTTGCTCCTGCTGTGTCTCGTCATGCCCCTGACGGCCAGCGCGGCGCAGCCCGACGCGAAGGACGAACCCGCCTACACCAATCGCGGCGCCGACACCTGCCTCAAGTGCCACGATGAGGATTCGAAGTTTCCGGTGCTGTCGATATTCAAGACCAAGCATGCCCAGCAGGGTGATAAACGCACGCCATTTGCCAAATTGCAGTGCGAAACCTGTCATGGGCCAGGAGGCGACCACGCTCAGGAAGTTCCCGAGGGACAGAAGCAAGCCCCGATCATCAAGTTCGGCGCCAACTCCTGGGTGCCTACCGAAAGACAGAATCAGATATGCCTCGGTTGTCACGAAAACCAGAGCCGCATCGCCTGGAAAGGCAGCCCGCATGGTGGCAACAATGTCGCCTGCGTCAGCTGTCACCAGATTCACGCGACTCACGATGCGGTTCTGGCTACGGCCGCGCAGCCCGACGTCTGTTTCAGCTGCCACAAGCGCCAGCGCGCGGAGTTCGACAAACCGTCCGCGCACCCGGTGCGCTTTGCACAGATGGCGTGCAATTCCTGCCATGAGGTGCATGGGGCAATCGCAGCGAAGCTGCTCATCAAACCGACGCTCAACGAGACGTGCTACACCTGCCATGCGGAGAAGCGCGGTCCGTTCCTGTGGGAACACGCGCCAGTGGCGGAGAACTGCACAAACTGTCACACGCCGCACGGCTCCATCCATCCAACGCTGCTCGTGAAACGCGCGCCGCTGCTTTGCCAGCAGTGCCATTCGCAGCCCGGACACCCGAGCGTCGCCCGTACCGGGGTCGGCCTGCCGGGCGGCAACCCTTCGGGGTTCCTGCTTGCCGGCTCCTGCCTCAATTGCCATTCGCAGATCCACGGCTCGAATGACCCGTCGGGTGTGAAGCTGATGAGATAGGACGCGACCATGAACGGCAACAACATCAGGGTTACTCTCGCAACAGTATTTCCAGTCCTGCTGGCTGCCGCGATCCTGTCCACGCCGATGCGGACCGAAGCTGCAGACGCTCCCGCCGTGGATACCTCGCACTGGGCCTGCAAGTACTGTCCGTTTGAGGATGGATTCAAGGCGAGCGTCGAACTCGGCGGGGGCTATGTCTCCGACGATTCCTTCAAGTTCGGCGAGTACACGGGCCTCAATGACAAGGGCGGGTTCGTCGTCGGCAGCGCCGAAGCGCGCTATCGCAAGAGCGACGGGTCGTGGTTCGATCTATCGCTGAACGACCTCGGTATCGATTCGCGTTCGCTCAAGGCGGAGGGCGGCAAGCAGGGCTTCTACAGGCTGTCGTTCGGCTACAAGGAGCTGCCACACAATATCTCGGGCACGGCGCTCTCGCCGTTTCTCGGCGTCGGCAGCAGTTCACTGACGCTGCCGTCCGGCTGGATCACTGGCGCGACCACGGGCACGATGCCTGCGCTTGCCGCGAGCCTCAATGGCATCGAGCTTGAGACAGAGCGCCGCGCCGTCGATTTCGGAGCCGCATTGACCCCCGTCGTGCACTGGGAATTCGCGGTCAGGTTCCGTCACGAAGAGAAGACGGGCACGCTCAGCACGGCCGGCTCATTCGTGTTCAATTCGTCGCAGCTCGCGCTGCCGGTCGATTACGACACCAACCAGATCGACGTTTCGGCGGCCTACAACACCGCCCGGTTTCAGGCGCGCATCGCGTACTACGGATCGATATTCAAGAACAACGAGGATGCTCTTACCTGGGCGAATCCATACCCGCCGCTCGTTCCGGGCGCAACTATTGGCGAGCGCGCGCTCGCGCCGGGCAACGAGTTTCACCAGCTCGTCGTCTCCGCGGCTTACGAGCTGAACAAGAGGACGCACGCTACTGCCGACATCGCCATCGGACGCATGACTCAGGATGATGCGTTCCTCCCGTATACGGTCAATGCCAGTCTGGCGACACTGCCGCTGCCGCGCAGCTCGCTCGACGGGCGCGTCAAAACCCTGACAGGCAATGTGAAGATCACGTCTGCCGTGACGGACAAGCTGCGATTGAACGCCGCCTTCACCTATGACGACCGGGACAACCAGACACCGCAGGCGGTGTATGACTGGATCACCACCGATGTGGCGCCCGCGGCCGCATCGCCGCGGACGAATCTGCCCTACAGCTCCACGCACAGTGTGGCGAAGGTCGATGGCGGGCTCGTGCTCACGCGGGATCTGCGGGTCGATGGGGGCTGCGACTACGACGAATACTTGCGCGATCTGCAGGAAGTGCGCCGCACGCGCGAACATGTCTGCTGGGCCAAGGGCACGGCACGGGCGAACGATCGCGCCGACATCACGTTGAAGGGGTCGCATGCCGAGCGCAGGATCTCCGATTACACCGCCAATCCCGAGATCGTTTCGCCCGAGAATCCGCTGCTGCGCAAATACAATATGGCGGACCGCGATCGTGACACGGCCGGGTTGCGCGTCGACGTCGCGCTCAACCGGCGTATCAGCGTCGGCCTCGAGACCAACATCTCGTGGGACAAGTACCGCAAATCGGTCATGGGCTTGCTGGATGGCCGCTCGGGAGCCGTAGCGGCCGATGCCGCCTTTTCGCTTGCGGAAGGCACCAGTGCGAACTTGTACCTGAGCCACGAACAGATCGACTCCACCCAGGCCAACGCCGAGTTTCTACCGGGAGCACCGCTCTGGTTTGCAAGCAACAAAGACACGATCGACACAGCGGGCGCCGGGATCAAACACCGCGCGAGCGAGAAGCTCGACATCGGAGCCGACTACACGTTTGCGCGCTCGACCGGTGAAATCAGCATCAGGGGGGCGCTCGTGGGGTTCCCGGATCTCACCAGCCGCTTGCACAGCGCCAGGCTCTACGCGACCTTCCGGCCGCAAAAGAGGCTGTCGCTGCGCCTCGCCTACTGGTACGAGAACTACAAGAGCGAAGACTGGACGGTCGATGGCGTGACGCCATCGACGATCCCTAACGTGCTCAGCCTGGGGCAAGGCTCGCCGTCGTATCACATCAACGTTGTCACGCTGTCCGCCCGCTATCAATTCTGACTGGAAGCCTGAACGCGCTATCCTCGAGGCCGTCTTTCCAGCGAATTGCGCGGGTACTTCATGTCGAGCTCCGAGAACCGGCGCACGGTGCGCAGCTTCGTGCTGCGCGCGGGCCGCATCACCGTTGCGCAGCGTCGCGCTCTCGGGGAGTTCAGCTCGCGCTACATCATCGACGCCACCGGGCAGCTCGATCTCGATGCCATCTTTGGGAGACATGCGCCTCGCATTGTCGAAATCGGCTTTGGCCACGGCGAGAACCTGCTCGCACTGGCACGCGCAGCGCCACAGAAAGATTTCCTCGGCATCGAAGTGCACACCCCTGGGGTCGGCAAGCTCATGCTCGAAGCAGCGGCAGCGCAGCTCACGAATGTGCGCGTCGCCTGCCGTGACGCGGTTGAAGTACTCACTCAGCAGATTGGGGACAGCTCATGCGAGGAGATTCTGGTGTTCTTCCCGGACCCCTGGCCGAAGAAACGCCATCACAAACGCCGCCTCATCCAGGCACCATTCGTCGAGCTTGCGACGCGCAAACTTCGGCCAGGTGGCGTGCTGCGTCTGGCGACTGATTGGCAGGACTATGCCGAACAGATGCTCGCCGTCCTGAGCGCAACTTCTGCCCTGGAAAATCTCGCGCCCGCCGGTGCTGGATACTGTGAACGTCCTGCGAGCCGCCCGCCAACGCACTTCGAGCAGCGCGGCACGCGTCTCGGTCACGGCGTCTGGGATCTCGCTTTCCGCCGCACCGACGTCTAGCTGAAGCTGCCTTTCAGTCCATCGATTACGTACTGCACGGCGAGCGCACCCAGCACCACGCCCGATAGTCGCCCGATGACGTTCGCGCCCGTCACACCCATGATTCGATTGATGGTCGGCGCCACGCGCAGCAGCAGCAACGTGATGAGCAGAATCGCCGCAACGACGCCAAGGAGCGTCACAAACAGCAGTGGCTCATGCCCGTGCGCGCCGAAGGTGAGGAGAATCGTCGCGAGCGCACCCGGTCCCGCGATGAAAGGGAACGCCAGCGGGAACACCGAAATGTCGTCGCGATGCCGCGCTTCGTCCTGCTCGCTGCTCGTCGCGGTGCGCGCTCCCGACTGACGCACGAAAACCATGTCGAGCGCAATAAGGAATAGTACGAGGCCGCCGAACACCCGAAACGCATCGAGCGTGATGCCCATGACCTTGAGGAAGGCCGCTCCACCGAACGCGAACAGCGCAAGGATGACGCCTGCGATGATGACTGCTTTGCCCGACATGCGCCGCGCGTATTCAGGGCTTGCACCCTCCGTCATTGCGGCAAATATGGGAATCAAGGAAATCGGTTCAACGACTGTGAAGAACACGACGGAAAACTTGATGACTTCTTCGATCATGGTGCTATGCAAGGGAGAGAAATAATGCGTCGCGAGCAGATTTTGGGGTTGCTGCCACTGCCTCAGGAGAACAGAATGAATTCGTGCTTGTGAAAGGACGAATGTGACGCCCAGTCGTGGCGTAGAAGGATAGCAGCGGCGACTGCCGAGTCACACCGTCCGAACGATTCTGGCAAGGAGACGGTCATGTCCTCACCCCGACCGGAAGTCGGCGAGTGGTATCGCTACACGTCCGGTGATCTGTTTGAAGTCGTCGCGATCGACAACGACGACGAAACGATTGAAGTGCAACACTTCGACGGCACGATCGAGGAAATGGATTTCGATGGCTGGCGCTCGCAGTGGCAGGACAAGATCTTCGAAGCCGCCGAGGCTCCCGAAGACTGGTCGGGTTCGGTGGACATGGAACCCGATGACCCCGACGAAAAAGATGAGAGCAATCCGGATCGCCAGTGGGCGGGGCCGCTCGGCTACTTCGAGCGCAGCCGCTAGCTAAGACCATGGTCCAGAGCCTGCTGCAGAGAAAATAGCCCGACAGTAAGCAGGCTCGCCCGCGTTCACTCCTCAATCGCGAGCTCTTCGGCACCCTCGCCCAGAATCACGAAGCCCGCTTCGATCAGAATCGGAACGCGTTTGAGGCTCTGCCCGGCGCAGGGCCCGGCCACGCACAGCCCCGTGCTGATCTCAAACATCGCGCCATGTGAAGAACAAAGAATTAGGGCACCGTCCGGCGTGAGAAAAGCCTCCGGCCGCAGGTTGAGCGGATGCCCCTGGTGCGGGCAATGATTGACGAACGCCTGTGCTTCGTTGCCACGCCGCACGACGAATCCGCGCAGCGGCCACACGCCGGCGCCGACTGTGAAAGCCCTGGCACCGGGATCATCGAGATCCGCCAACCGGCACAACACGCGATTGAGATCGATCTCGACCACTGACGAACCTCACGCCCGCCTGCCACTCACGCCGTCAAAATCGATCTTCGCGATGCGCTCACGGAGGAATTTCAGCAGCACGATGCCAGGCAGCGCAACGATCGCACAGACCGTGTAAAGCGTCACCCAGCCGCCCAGTTGGTCGACGATGTAGCCGGCCAGCGGACCGAGAAAAACGCGCGGCACCGACGCGACCGACGAGAGCAGGGCGTATTGAAACGCACTGAAACGCACGTTGCACATGGCCATCAGAAGCGCGGTGAACGCGGCCGTGCCCATACCGTCGCCAACGTTTTGCACGACGATCGTCACGATCATCACCACATAACTCTTGGCGACGAGCGACAGCAGAAGGTACGGGAATGCTGTAATCAGCTGGCCGACCGCCAGCACGACAAGTGCGCGGTACAAGCCCCACCGTGCAACCACGTAGCCGCCTGCAATGACACCGACGATCGTTGCGCCCATCCCGAAGCCCTTGTTGGCGATACCGATCGCGCTCAATTTGAATCCCAGATCGAGCAGGTACGGGGTCGACAATGAAAGCGTCAATGCTTCGCCGAGTTTGTAGAGCAGCAATAAGAGAATGAGTGGCAACCACGGCCAGCGCGCAAGTATTTCGCGCAGCGGCTCGATGACCGCTTCCCTGAGCGATGTGGGCGCACGGATGCCGGCCGGTTCAGGTGCGATCAGCGTGGCGGCGATGCAGGCAAACATGAGGCACGCCATCCATCGATAGGTCGCAGGCCAGCCGATCTTCTCGGCCATGACGAGGCTCACGGCACCTGTGACCAAAAGCGCAAGTCGATAACCGGTCTGCGTTGCGGATGCCGCGGGACCGCGCTCGGCGCCCGTTACGATATCCGTCCGGTAGGCATCGATCACGATGTCCTGGGATGCGCCGACAAATGCGAGCACGAATGCAGCCACCGCAATCGGCAGCACTGCTTGCGCCGGGTCGAGCAGGGACATAACGCCGATGAGTATTGCCGCAAGCACCTGCGTAACGAGGATCCAGCCGCGCCGGCGGCCAAGGAACGGCAAGGCATAGCGATCGAGAAATGGCGCCCACAGAAACTTCAGCAAATACGGCAACTGCAGCAATGTCGCCATGCCGATCAGCCGGATGTTCAGTCCGTGGGTCTTGAGCCAGGCTTGCAGCGTCCCGGCGACGAAAGCGATCGGAAAGCCGGAGGAGAAGCCAAGCAGCAGCACGGCAAGCAGGCGCCTGTTCGCAATGAGTTCGCGGAAACCTCGGGTTGTCTGTGCCGTCACGGTGCCGGGAACTCGCTAGAGGGAATAGTCGTAATCAATGATGAGCGGCGCGTGATCGGAAAAACGGCGATCCTTGTAGATGCTGCCACGGCGGACACGACCGCGCAGCGACTCCGAGGCGATGTGGTAGTCAATGCGCCAACCCACGTTCTTTGCGTACGCTGCGCCACGATTCGACCACCACGTGTATTGATCAGGCTTCTTGTTGATTTCCCGGAAGGCATCCACGAAGCCCGCGGGTCCGACGAGCTCGTCGAACCAGGCACGCTCTTCGGGCAGGAATCCGGAGTTCTTCTGGTTCGATTTCCAGTTGCGCAGGTCAATCTGCTTGTGCGCAATATTCCAATCTCCGCAAAGTACGTAGTCGCGGCCCGAGGCGCGGAGTGCGGCCAGGTGCGGCATGAATGCCTTGAGGAACCGAAATTTCGAAGCCTGACGCTCCGGTCCGGCGGAACCCGAGGGCAGATAAAGCGAGATCACCGATAACTTGCCATGGCGCACTTCGAGATAGCGCCCTTCACTGTCGAACTCACGCACGCCAAAGCCGCGCACGACGCTGTCCGGTTCGTGGCGCGAAAATACGGCGGTGCCGCTGTAGCCTTTGCGGTCCGCGTCGAAATAGTGAACGTGATAGGGCTTGGGCCAGAAGCCCGCATCGACCAGCTGAACGACCTGCGCCTTGGTTTCCTGCAGGCAGACGAAGTCGGCTTTCTGGCGCACCAGCCAGCGAAAGAATCCCTTGCTGGCGGCGGAACGGATGCCATTGACGTTGACCGTGATAATTCGCATGCGCGGCGATCGCTTCGAGTCTCTTATACTTGTGGGCGCCGGCCGCGAGTATCACAACGGAAACCATGAGCTACAAGTCCGATTTCATCGCGCTGTGCCTCGAGCTCGAGGTGCTGCGTTTCGATCCAGTACGCCGCTTTCAGCTCAAGTCAGGCCGCTCAAGTCCCTACTTCTTCAACGCGGGGCTCATCAATACGGGCGCCGCGATTGCCGCGCTCGGCCGCGCGTATGCGGCAGCTATTGCGCAAGCGCCGTTTGCTTTCGACATGCTGTTCGGCCCGGCCTACAAGGGCATTGCGCTGGTCACAGCGGCGGCTTGCGCCCTTGCCGAGCATCACGGGCGGAATCTGCCGTTCGCCTTCAATCGCAAGGAGGCCAAGAGTCACGGCGAAGGTGGCGACATCATTGGCAGCCCTCTCAAGGGACGCGTACTGATCGTGGACGATGTCATCACCGCGGGCACGGCCATTCGCGAAGCGGTCGAGTTGATCCGACGCAATGGGGCGCAATTCGCAGGCGTCGTGCTGGCGCTCGATCGTCAGGAGCGCGGCCAGGATGAATCGGTTCCGCGTTCGGCGGTGCAGGAGGTCGAGGCTGAATTCGCGGTGCCGTGCATCAGCATCCTCACTCTCGATGACCTGATCGAACATCTGAGCAATGCGGGCCGGTCGGCCGATCTTGCGGCAATGCGAGAGTATCGCGACCGCTACGGTGTGCGGCGAAGCAGTGCGGTACGTCACACTTCCCCGGACGGCATATGAAAAGTCCAGGCGCTCATGCAAAATACTGCGCCGGTAAAGGACGCCCTCCGCAACCGGACAGTTCCGCCAAACACAGTCGCAAGGCATCGGCCCAGGCAGCAGCAAAGAGCCGTAAGAACGACGCTATGTGGTACCGCGCGTCTCACTCCTTGACGATCACTGCAATCCTGACGATTGCGGTAGCAGTTACGTTCATGGCCGAACGCACGCTCGCGACGAGCAAGCCTGCCGGCACCACGCAGAACGAGAAGCTCTACCGCTGGGTCGATGACAAAGGCGTCGTGCATTACGGCGATTCGATCCCGCCCGAGTATTCAAAGCAGCAACGCGACGTTCTGAACAAACAGGGAATTCAGATCGGCACCATGGAAGCCGAAAAGACGCCAGCGCAGGTCGCCGAAGAATTACGGCAGAAGGAAGCTATTCGCCAGGCGGCAGCGCGCGATGACATTCTGCTGCGCACCTATCTCTCCTTCGAACAGATCGAACAGCTGCGCGATCAACGTCTCGACCTGATCGAAAGTCAGATCAAGGTCACAACGCAGTATCTGCATACCAAGCGGACGAAACTGATGGAGCTGCACGCGCTGGCCGGACACTACCGTCCGTACAGCACGGGGGCGAATGCGCCGACGATGCCCGACCAGCTGGCGGAAGATCTGGTGCGCACGCTGAACGACATAAGGGTCCAGGAAGAGAACCTCGAATCAAAGCGTTCGGAGCAAGAGGCGCTGCGCGCGCACTTTCGCAGCGATATCGAGCGCTTCAAGCAGCTGAAGGCCGCTCAGGCCGTGACGCGCACGCAGTAGCGCGTTCCCCTTTAGCTGCGGCCGGAGCTGCCGAACCCGCCTGCTCCACGGCTCGAAGCCGCAAAATCGGTCACTACCTCGAACTCGATCTGCGCCACCCGTATCACGACGAGCTGCGCAATGCGTTCGCCCGGTTGCACCGTGAACGCCTGCGCACCGCGATTCCAGCACGACACCATTACCTGCCCCTGATAGTCGGAATCGATGAGCCCGACGAGATTACCGAGCACGATGCCGTGTTTGTGGCCGAGGCCCGAGCGCGGCAACAACACCGCGGCGTAGCCCGGATCCTCGACGTGAATGGCTATGCCGGTCGGAACAAGCTCGCTCCTGCCCGGCTCGAGCACGAGCGGTGCGTCGATGCACGCCCGCAAGTCGACGCCGGCGGAGCCGGCTGTCGCGTGAGCGGGGAGCGGAAAATCCCTGCCAATGCGCGCATCAAGGATCCTGACCTTGATCCGCCGCGACCCCTCGGTCGTCATGTTCAACCTTTCTTCTTTGTTTGGTAGCGGTCGGCTATCAAGACGACCAGCTCTCGCGCCAGATCCTCTTTGGATTTGGGCCCGAGCTGACGCGAGCCGCCGCGCCACAGAACGGTGAGCGCGTTGTCGTCGCAGTCGAATGCCAGCCCGTCACCCACCCGGTTCGCGGCAATCATGTCGAGCCGCTTCTTTTCCAGTTTGATGAGCGCATGTTCCTCGATCTTTTCCGTTTCCGCAGCGAAGCCAACCGCGAAGGGCGGCCGCGGCAGCGCCGTCACCGAGGCAAGCACATCGGGCGCGCGAGTCAGCGCAATCTCGAGGCTGTCTTGCGTCTTCTTGATCTTCTGACCTGACACCGCCGCGGGCTGGTAATCCGCGACCGCCGCAGCGGCTATGAGAATATGAGTGCCATCGAGGGCCGCATGCACTGCGGCGTGCATGTCGTTGGCGCTCTCCACATCGATGCGGCGCACGCCATAAGGCGTTTCCAGGTTGACCGGACCGCTCACCAGCGTGACGTCGGCACCCGCTTCGCGCGCGGCGGCCGCCACCGCATAGCCCATCTTGCCGGAACTGCGGTTGCTGATGAATCGAACCGGATCGATACGCTCGCGTGTCGGCCCGGCCGTGACGATAACGCGAAGTCCCGTGAGCACGCCCTGCGCTGCGACGCTTGCGCTGAACGCGTCCGCTATTTCCCGGGGCTCGAGCATTCTGCCCGCTCCGGTTTCTCCGCAGGCCTGATCTCCGGTTGCGGGTCCGAGCAGCCGCACACCCCGCTGCCGCACCAGCGCCACGTTTGCCTGGGTCGCGGCGTTTGCCCACATCAACCGATTCATCGCCGGCGCCAGCATGATGGGTGCCGCCGTTGCGAGACACAGCGTTGCCAGCAGATCGTCGGCGCGGCCTTGCGCAAGACGTGCGATGAAATCAGCACTGGCAGGTGCAACCAGCACCTGATCCGCCCACCTTGCGAGCTCGATATGACCCATTGCCGCCTCGGCGGCGCTATCCCACAGGTCCGTGCGCACCGGCCGGCCAGATACGGCCTGAAAAGTCATGGGGGTCACAAAACGGCGCGCCGATTCGGTCATCACCACCTGCACTTCCGCGCCACGCTCAAGGAGCCTACGCACGAGATCCGGGCTCTTGTAGGCGGCAATGCCGCCCGTGACTCCGAGGATGACCCGTTTTGCCCGATCCGCATTCATGGCGATGGATTATAGCGGCAAGGGCCTTCAGCCCCTGTATTCCTTGGCGAACGCATCGCTTCAGGCTGCTCTCGACGTCGGTCACATCTCTGACAATGGACGAGAGAAGGAGGTACCGCGGATGTCCCTGCGTCATTGGCCGGTCAATGAGCGGCCGCGCGAGAAGCTGCTGAAGCAAGGGGCGGCCGCGCTGTCGGAACCGGAGCTACTCGCCATACTCCTGCGCAATGGTATTGCCGGCCGCAACGCGGTCGACCTCGCGCGCGACGTCCTGCAGGAATTCCGTGGCCTGCGCGCCCTGCTCTCCGCGGAACCAGGACGCTTCCGCGCAGTGCGGGGCCTTGGCCTGGCGCGCTATGCCGAGCTGCAGGCGGCGCTCGAAATCGCGCGGCGCCACTACCAAGAACGACTGGAATCCGGGCCCTGCCTCACCAGTCCGCAGGCCACGCGCGAATTTCTGGTGTCGCGACTGAGGGATCGGCCGTACGAGGTGTTCTGCTGCCTCTACCTCGATAATCGGCACCGGCTCACGGGGTTTGATGAGCTCTTTCGCGGCACCATTGACGGCGCGAGCGTGCACCCCCGCGAGGTCGTGCGCGAAGCGCTGGCACACCGGGCCGCCGCAGTCATACTGGCCCACAACCATCCGTCGGGCGTGGCGGAACCAAGTCAGGCGGATGAACTCATCACAAACCGCCTGCGTGATGCGCTCGCGCTGGTCGATATCCGGCTGCTCGATCACCTCATCGTGGGCGACGGATCCTGCACCTCACTTGCCGAACAGGGCCTCATTTGAAGTCGCGCTTGCCGGCCTTGCGGCTTGCTGGTTAAATACGCGGCTCCAAAAAGCCGCCTCTCTATGTAACTCATTGAGCTGGCGACACTTTCGAGGTTATCGCGATGTCCAGAGTCTGCCAGATCACCGGCAAGCGCCCGATCACCGGCAATACCGTATCGCATGCGAACAATCGCAAGCGCCGTCGTTTCCTGCCGAACCTGCATACGCAGCGCTTCTGGATGGAAACCGAGAAGCGCTTCGTGAGCCTGCGTATCTCCACGCGCGGCTTGCGGACGATCGAAAAGAATGGCATCGAAGCCGTGGTCGCGAAATTGCGCGCCCAGGGCCTGAAGATCTAGGAAGTCTTAAAAGAGAGCAGCCGCGATGCGCGACAAGATCAAACTGGTTTCATCCGCCGGCACCGGTCACTTCTATGTGACCACGAAGAACAAGCGGCTGCATCCGGACAAGCTGGAAACGAAGAAATTCGATCCCGTCGTGCGCAAGCACGTCGCGTACAAGGAATCGAAGATCAAATAGCGCGCTGCTTCAGGCGCGCGCGAGGGCAGGCTGCAGGCAGTAGCTCGAGAGGCGCTGCGCAAAATCCTCAAGCGCCTTGATGCCGCTCGCTTCGGCTTCTGCGCACCATTCCTTGAGCGCGGCAATCAGCCGCTCGTTGTTGCCGTGCCGGCCCTCCCAAAGCTTCTGCAGGCGATCGCGGTAGTCGTGCACGCGGTGCAGAATCTGACTCTGCGCGAGAATTGCTTCGAGCCGCTGATGCGCTTGACCGTCGAGCAGTACCGGGTGGCGGATGAGGAGCTTGCGCGCCGTGCGCCGTCGCAGGCTGAATGATGGCATGCGCTTTGACCATTCCTGGCGCAGAACCGGCAGCGTCACGAGGCGCGTGTAGTCGCGCAGCACGTGCATACGGTTGGTGATCACGGCGCGCACCGTTTCGAGGTCTACTTTGCGCCTCTCTTTCGCGAGTACGGGCCGTGGCGCCACGCGCCGAATGCGGGCGAGACCGAGCGCGGAAAAGATCCGCAGATACAGCCAGCCGAGATCGAACTCCCAGCTTCGCGTCGAGAACTTGGCCGACGTCGGGAAAGCGTGGTGGTTGTTGTGCAGTTCCTCGCCGCCGATCAGAATTCCCCACGGCACAATGTTACGAGCGGCGTTATCGCATTCGTAGTTGCGGTAACCGGTGTGATGCCCAAGACCGTTGATCACGCCGGCGGCAAGCACGGGCATGCACGCGAGCTGCGCCGCGATCAGAATGATTCCCGGAACACCGAAGAGTACGAGGTAGGCGACGACCAGGAGCGCGATGCCGAGATTGCGCCAGCGGCTGTAGAGATTGCGCTCCATCCAGTCGTTGACCGTATCAGCGCCGAACTTGGCCTGCGTTTCAGCGCTGCGTGATTCCGGCAGGTAGAGCTCGTAGCCCTCGAGCAGCACTTTCTTGATGCCGAACACGACCGGGCTGTGCGGATCGCCAGGCCGATCGGAAAACGAATGATGCTTGCGGTGCACGGCCACCCATTCGCGCGTGATCTGTCCCGATGTCATCCAGATCCAGAAGCGGAAGATATGGCGCAGCACCGGATGCAGGTCAACTGAACGATGAGAGGCGTCGCGGTGCAGGTAGAGCGTTACCGCCATCAGTGAGGTCTGCAAGAGAATAACTGCCACAACGACATAGCCCCAGAAATTAAGCTGAAGCACGCCGTACAAAAAGTCTAGATTCACGCCAACATTCTCCTAGATCGCCGCTGTCGCCCGGTCATTCCTCTGCAGGCGCAAGCCGAGCACTATACTCGCCTTACACATGCCCGAACTACCCGAAGTCGAGACTACTCGCCGCGGCATTGAAAGGTCAGTGACTGGCCGCACAATAAAGGGTTGGATCGTGCGCGATCGCAGGCTGCGCTGGCCAATTCCTGCGGGTCTCGAGCAGGAGCTCACGGGCCAGAGCATCACGGGCGTCGGCCGACGCGGCAAGTACCTGTTGATCTATTGTGATCGCGGGGCACTCATTCTTCACCTGGGAATGTCAGGGAGCTTGCGGGTGCTCGAGTCCTCGACGCCGACGACCAAGCATGATCATTTCGACCTGCTGCTCGACTCGGGCCGCGCCTTGCGATTCAACGATCCGCGGCGCTTTGGGAGCCTCCATTGGACCACGGCAGATCCCGCGGATCACAAGCTGCTGCGCGACATCGGTCCCGAGCCGCTCCAATCCGGCTTTGACGCGGAGTATCTGTATCGCACCAGCCGCAGGCGCAAGGTTGCGCTGAAGAACTTCGTGATGAATGGTCACGTCGTCGTGGGCGTCGGCAATATCTACGCGAGCGAATCGCTGTTTCGTGCGCGATTGCGTCCTGGCCGTCGCGCCTCCAGTCTCTCGAGGCGCGATGCTGGCAAGCTTGTGCGGGCGATCAAAACTGTGCTGAGCCAGGCCATTCGCGTTGGCGGGACCACGTTGCGCGACTACGTGGGCGCTGACGGTAAGCCGGGTTATTTCCGCCAGAAACTCTTTGTCTATGAGCGCGCGGGCAGTCCTTGCCGCGTATGTCATACGAACATTCGCCGCATGACCCACGGTCAACGATCGACCTTCTACTGCCCGAAGTGTCAGAAGTAGCGGCCAGGCACTCCCATCTTTATGAACTCGGGCGAGCGCGATACGCGCACTTGCGCGCAGTGAGGCCGGGCTATTTGACGAGCGCGCCCCCGGAGCGGCGCGGGTCGGAGGCGGCCTTTACGGAGTCATCCGCGTAGTCCCAGGTGATCACCTGCATGTTGCCTATGGTCGCGGGCCAACCGCGGATCGCGTGTCCGCGCTTCTCGAGGTCCGCGCGCTCCTGCGGTGTAAATGCATCCGGCTCGGCGAATACCACATCGGGTTGATACTGGTGGTGAAAGCGCGGCGCCGCGACGACGGCCGCGGCATCCGCGCCTGCCATCCAATTGAGCGTTCCGAGCAACACCATCGTTGGAATGAAGCTGCCACCCGGTGAGCCCAGAATCATCAATCCACGATCGCTCTCAATGAAGGTGGGCGCCATGCTGGAAAGCGGGCGCTTGCGCGGCGCGACGGCGTTGGCCTCGGCGCCGACGAGTTGATAGATATTGGGTGCGCCCGCCTTCACGGCGAAGTCGTCCATTTCGTTGTTGAGAATGACACCTGTTCCCGTAACGAGGAGGCCCGTGCCGAACCATGCGTTCAGCGTGACGGTCCCCGCAACGCGGTTGCCATCGCGATCAAGTACGGAAAAGTGCGTGGTGTTGGTACCGCTCGGAGAGCCCTCGTAGCCCGGCAGCATGTCACTCGGCATGGCTCGATCAAGCCGAATGGAGGCGCGCTGCCCTGCCGCGTAGTACGGGCTCAACAGCCGCTCGAGCGGGATGCTGACAAAGTCCGGATCGCCGAGATACTCCGCACGGTCGCGATGCACGCGACGCAGCGTCTCGATCACCAGATGCTTGCGTGTGACGCTATCGAGTTTTTCGAGGTTGTAGCCCGACAAGATGTTGAGACCGTCGATGAGCGTGATGCCGCCTGAGGACGGCGGTGGCGCGGTGACTACGTGTGCGCCACGGTATTCACCAACCAAAGGTTTACGTTCGACGACCCGGTAACTCGCGAGATCGTCCATCGACCAAATGCCGCCGAGCTTTTGCACGCCGTCGACAAGTTTCTTTGCGAACGGCCCGCGATAGAAGGCGTCCGTGCCCTTATGCGCAATGAGATCGAGTGTGCGCGCGAGCTCCGGTTCCTTCAGCACGGTGCCGACGACAGGCGCCTCGCCGTGCGGCAAAAAAATGCGCCGGCCATCGACTGTCTTTTCCAACTGACTGCGCTTCGCTTCGATCTCTTCGCGTAGCTGCCGATAGACCGCAAATCCCTCGCGCGCCAGACGGATGGCTGGCGCGAGGCTCTGGGCAAGAGGCAACTTGCCGTAGTGGCTCGCAAGGTGCCCCCAGCCAGCAACCTCTCCTGGTATCCCGGCGGCCAGTGCCGTCGACGTCGAACGTCCTTTGACAACCTGCCCGTCCGCGTCGAGAAACATGTCGCGAGTCGCGGCCTGCGGCGCGAACTCGCGCGCATCGACGAAGAAATCCGCACCGTCTTCACCACGATGCAGCAAGAAGAATCCGCCGGCGCCCAGACTCGATGCTTTGGGCTCGACCACCGCGAGTGCGGCACTGACCGCGATCGCCGCATCGAACGCGTTGCCACCCCGATCGAGAATCTCCATACCCGCGGCAGTCGCGAGCGGATATGCGCTGGCAATCGCCGCGTGCGGGGGTTTGCGGTCAGTCGAGTGAGCAAGCGCGGCGGCGAGCAGCAGAACCGCGAGGGCCGCGCATCGCCCTCGCAGCGCCGTGCGCGGCGTCATACCTTGCGCTTCTTCTGAAGTTCCGCGGCGACGTACGGATGCACAAATTCTGTAACGTTGCCGCCAAGCATCGCTACCTCGCGCACCAGCGTCGAGGAGATGAACATGAATTGCTCCTGCGG
>JBGPLJ010000022.1:0-20558 GCA_041486385.1 Steroidobacteraceae bacterium | reverse complement strand
CTGGCCGACGAAGGTCTGGTCGATGTGTTTCCCCAGAGTGGCAGCTACGTCGCACCCATTCGACCCGAGGACATTCGCGAGAGCCTGCTGATCCGCACGGGACTCGAAGTTGAGGTCGTGCGGCGGGCCGCGCAGCTGGCAAGCCGGGACTTGCTCACGCAGCTCGACAAGAATCTTGAGGCCCAGGCCGCGGCGGTTGCCGCCAACGACATGGTCCGGCTCGATAATCTCGACGAAGCCTTCCACGCGATCATTCTGCTCGCGGTCAACTCGCCCGGCGCCCAGCGCCTGCTCGATCGGACCCGCGCCATACTTGACCGGCCCCGATTCCACGCGCTGCCCGAGGAGGGCCGGCCCAAAGCGACTTTCGCCGAACATCAGAGAATCGCCGACGCTATTCGCACGCGAGACTCCGAATTGGCCGGTGCAGCCATGCGCGTTCACCTCGCCATGGTTGCGCAAGCGATCGAGCGCGACATTGCTCAAATAGAAGTTGCCGCAAAAACAAGGAGCGACGCGTGATCGCGTCGACGCGAACGCCGCCGCATACGAGAGCTGGAAAGTGAGAATCACGGGCGTCAAGACGACGTTGTTTCGCACGACCTCGGAACAGCGTGATCGCAACGCTCAGGGTTCCGCCGGAACATCTCCGAGTCACGGGTGCGTCATAGAGCTCGGTACCGATGAGGGGTTCGTCGGCGTCGCGATCTGCAGCGTCGCTGTGCCCGCACAGCTCAAGCAGATCACCGACGAGTTGCTGACGGGTGAGGATCCTCGTTGCGTCACGGGGCTGTGGCAACGAATGGTGAATGCGAGCTACCGCGGCGGGCCGCGTGGCTTCGTCAAGGCCGCGATCGCCGCGCTGGACGTCGCGCTCTGGGATTTGAAAGCCAAGGCCAATCAAGAGCCCCTGTGGAAGACGCTGGGAGGAGCGCGTCCCAAGGTCAATGCCTATGCGAGCGGCCTGGACATACAAGCGACGGACGCGGCGCTTCACGATGCGATGAGCGCGATGGCGAAAAAATTTGGCTTCCGCGGCGGCAAGCTGAAAGTCGGGCTCGATCCGGACGCCGATCTGCGACGTCTCGGAATCATCAGGCAGGCACTCCTTGCGAACACTGCTGAGCCGGAATTGATGATTGATGCCGGACAATACGATTCGCCCAAGCAAGCTATTCGCAGGGTGCGGGAGATCGAGAAGCATGTCGATCTGACCTGGGTTGAGGAGCCGGCACGGCGCTGGGACTTTCTCGGCCTCAAGCGCGTTTCCAACAGCATTCGTTCGGCAGTGTGTGCGGGCGAGTCCCTGGATGCACCCGGCGATTTCCTGCCGCATTTTCAGTGCCACGCGCTCGACGTCGTGCAAGTCGACGCGGCGAGCGTCGGGATCACGGGAGCGTTGCAGATCGCGGACACTGCCTTTGGGTTTGAATTGCCGGTCACGTTGAGTCGGTCGCCCGGCAATATGCACGCGCATCTCGGTGCGGTGATGCCTTACTGCATGAGTATGGCAGTCGTCGATCCGGTGTTGCTCGGCGGAGTATTCACCGGTGATGTGCGCATCGAGGGCGGATGGGCAGTCGCCGGCGATCGCCCCGGAAACGGTCTAGTGATCGATCAGCAGGCCCTCGCCAAGGCGTCGGGCACAGACGCCGCTGCGGGGAGAGTCGCGTGAAGATCACGGGCTACCGCAGCGAACTCTATTTGATGAAGGCGAATCGGGCCGTCGGCGACGCGAATCTGCCGGACGGTGTGGATCTCCTTCCCGGCTCCATCCTCTATATCGAGACCGACGCAAACATCACCGGCATTTCATTGGGGTTCGGCGGCGGCAGTGTAAAGACCCTCTTTCAGGCGATCGAGGGCGCCGATCCGCGCGAGGTCGTGGGCCTCTGGATCAAGATGAATGACTGGGTTCACAAAGCTGGCAACGAGGGCGAGGCGAATGCAGCCCTGAGCGCAATTGATATCGCGCTGTGGGATCTGAAAGCGAAGATCGCCGGCGAGCCCTTGTGGAAAACACTGGGAGCGAGGGCAGGACGCGTCAAGGCCTACGCGAGTGGTCTTGATTACTGTCTCTCGGACGAAGAGCTGTTCGCATTCTATCGCCGCATGGCGGAACTCGGCGTCGACAGCGGCAAGCTCAAGGTCGGACTCGATTTGCAGGCGGATCTGCGGCGACTTGCAATCATGCGCGAAGCATTGAGTGTCGCCTCGGCGCGTCCGCAGCTGATGATCGATTCCAACGAGTACTGGTCGCCGAAGCAGGCCGTGCGTTATATCCGCCAGATCGAGGAGAAGTTTGATCTGGTCTGGGTGGAGGAGCCCGCGCGGCGCTGGGACTACGACGGTTTGAGGCTCGTGTCGCAGCAGGTCGCGGCTGCGGTCGCAACGGCGGAGAACATCAATAGCGTGGCCGATGTCTATCCGTTGATCGCCAATCAGGCTGTCGACGTGCTCAATGTGTCAGCGCTCCATTCGGGCGTCACCGGGTGCCGGCAGATCGCCAACATGGCCAACACCTACGGGTTGCCCGTGTCGATGATGAATTGCCAGGCGAATTTCATGGCGCAGGTCGCGGCAGCCTTGCCGAATCACAACATGATGGAGGTTGTCGATCCAGGCCGGGAACATTGTTTGAAGTTCTCGAGCCGTATCGAAGATGGCTACATCGTGCTCGGCGATGCGCCGGGTTTCGGCATCGAAGTGGATGAAGCGATACTGGCGGCGTTGCAGAAGAATCCGCCGGTCGGCAAGGGCCGATTTCCATTTCCCCGCCGCGACGGCGCTGCGCGTTACATCGTGCCGCCGGCGCCTGGTGAGGTGCCCTGGCGGCGCGGTCCATAGCTCAAGGGCGGCGCTCAGGCCCGATGCTCAGCCGTGCAGCGCGAGCCCATCCGTGTCGACGTCGAAGATCTGGACCGAACCGCTGACGACTTCGGTGACGTAGATCTGCTTCTGCCCGCGTTGGCCGAAAGTGAGATTGGTCGGGCACATGCCATCAGTCTTTATTCTCTTGAGCACTTCCCCCCGCTTGCCAAGGACTGTGACGTCGCCTTGCCCGAAGACGCAGACGTATAGATTGCCGTCCGCTCCAAACTTCATCCCGTCGGGGCCTTTCAGTTCCCCCGGATTGTAGTGCTCGATGACGTTGCCATAGAGCTGACGCCGGCCCGTGACTCTGCCTTTAGTGCAGTCATATCGGTAGATATTGCCGGTCAAGGTCTCGGCAATGTAAAGATTGCCGTCGGGACCGAACGCGATGCCGTTGGTGAACAACATGCCCCGATCGACTATTTCGACTGCACGCGTCTTGACGTCGATGCGGTAGACACGGCCATCGTATTTCATGTCCCGATAGGTCGGGGCGAGTTCGCCGCCCGGCGCAATCTCATCGAGCAATATGCCGGAGTCGGTGACGTAGAGATCGCCGTTCGGTCCAAACGTCAGATCGTTCAGGAAGAGAAAGCGTTCGCCGTGGCAGCTTTCAGCGATGGTCTCGTGGGAGCCTGCCAGCGTCATCTTGAGAACGGCGCGCATCGCTGTCTCGGCGACCCAGATGAAGCCTGCACTGTCGCGGGCAAGTCCGTTCGGCCTGCCGGTCCGGGCGACGATGCGTCGGGTACCGCCATCCTTGCTGATGTGCGTCACGCAGCCCTTGTCCGGACTCATTTCAACGAACAGAAAACTGCCGTCGGGAAGCAGGACCGGCGCTTCAGGAAAGCCAAGATCCTTCGCAAATACGGTCATATGTGTTGCCTGCGCCTGTGGTTAGCGGATGCGGTACTTTTGCAGAGCGGCAGCCGTGAGATCCGTCGAAGCTCCCGGTTCCATCGGCGTCAGACATTTCCCGTCCCTGATCCTGATCTGATGCCTGAACGGGCCAACGTCCCACAACGGAATGACCTCCAGATACCAGTGGTTCGGAATCGCTTTGACGAGATGCTGATGCACCTGCATGAGGTCGCCGCAATGCGGGCAGACGCGGATGCCGTGCGTGTTTGCCATCGCAGCCACCTCGAGCCAGGGTGTAATGCCGCCGATCCGGCAGACATCCACTTGAATCACGTCGACCGCACCGATCGCCATGTAGTCGCGAAAGGCGTGCGTGGTGTAGACGTGCTCACCCAGCGCGATCGGAATCGAAGTCTTGTCCTTCAAGGCGCGATGCGCGCTGATATCGTCGGGATGGAGCGGCTCCTCCAGCCAGGAAAGACGGAGATCTTCGAAGAGTCTTGCGGCGCCTGTCGCCTGCAGCAGATTCCATTTCTGATTGGCGTCGACCATCAGCAGGGTGTTGTCGCCGATGGCATCTCTCACCGCACGCACGCGGCGGTAGTCCTCGCTCGCGTCCGGCAGGCCGACCTTCATCTTGAGCGCGGAATAACCGCGGTCGAGGAGCCGCAGTGCTTCGTCCTTCAACTGCTCGATGGAGTAGTTGAGCCAGCCGGCATGCGTGTTGTAGACAGGGATGTCCGCTTGTCGTCCGCCGCCCAGCAGCTGCCACAGCGGTTTCTCGGCGGCCTTGGCCATGATGTCCCACAGCGCAATGTCGACCGCCGCCTGCGCCATGGTCGTCGCGCCCGCGCGTCCGATCCAATGCGACTTGCCGAAGTACAGTTGGTACCAGATTTCCCGGACGTCATGCGGGTCTTTGCCCATGAGGTCGGCGATAAAGAGGGAGTCCAGCACTTCTTTGATGACGCTGCCACCATGGCCGACGGTGATCGTATAGCCAGTGCCGGAAATGCCTGCGTCGGTTGCGATGGTCAGGCCGACGATCTCAAGGGCCGCGACCGACTGCATGCTATCGGCGATCTCCGCGCCGATCGGCACGCGCAGATTGAAACTTTCAGCAGCGGTGATCTTCATGGAGTCACGTGCCTGCGTTCGCTGCTGCAGCGTTAGCGCTTGATGGCGGGCGGGGACAACGGATAACCGCGTGCGGCGTAGTCGAAATCCCCGAACTCGTGGGTGCGGACTGGCGCTGTGGCCGCCGGGCATGCGTAATAAGCGCGGATTTCGCGAATGAGGCCGGCTTTCGAAAAGACATACCATTCGTCGCCGCGCAGGTAGATTCCCTGCTTGGGCTTGAAATGCGTCCACTCGATGACGGCCTCGAGTCTCGGCGCATCGACAATGATGTGATCGACGGTCCAGATCGAGCCCAGGTTTGCAACCGCGCGCAACCAGCCTTCGGCGAGTGCCTTTGCGCCGAAGAACGTGCCCTGTGGAGCACCCGCCGGAAAGTAGTGAACCGCATCAGGCTCCATGCAGCTGATGATCTTGGCGGCGTCCGCCTCATTGCACGCGTCGAAGTAGGTCCTGATCGTCGCTTCCAGTCCAGCCGCCGTCGTGTCGCGCATTTTCTTTGAGTCTCCTTCAGCCTACTTTGCCTTGTTCTTCGTCACGCACGGCGTATTCGCGAGCGTTATCGACACCTCGCCCAGACCCGCAATGCGGCCTGTGACATTGCGGTGCCCGGCGATTCGACAGGACCGCGTGCAGGTTCCGGGCAGGACGATGTCACCGGCTTCGAGTGCGATCCCGAATCTGGCGATGGCGTTTGCGAGCCAGGCGACGCCATTCGCCGGGTGACCCAAGATCGCGCCGGTATTGCCGCTCGCGACGACAGTTCCATCGAGCTCAAGCACAGTTTCCATGTTTGCCAAATTCAGTCCGGCTGTCTTCATTCGTTGCTTGCCGAGGATGACGCGAGCCGACGAACCGTTGTCCGCAACGGTGTCTTGAATCTTGATCCGCCAATCTTCAATGCGCGAGTCGATGACTTCGAAGCACACGCACACGCAGTCCGTGGCGTTCATGACTTCGTCGATGCCGACGTTCGGTCCGATGAGCCGCTTGCCGAGGATGAATGCGGGTTCGACCTCGATCTGCGGATCGATCAATTGACTCAGGTCGAGCGCCTGGTCCGCGTCATGCATCATCGTATTGAGCAGGTGTCCGAAGTCGGGTTCGCGCACGCCGAAAAGGTCCTGCATCGCCTTGGCGGTGAGGCCCACCTTGTGGCCAACGATGCGTTCGCCCTCGTTCGTTCGACGCAGAATATTCGTCTGCTGGATCCGGTAGGCGTCGAGCAGGCTGAGCTCAGGAAAGCGCTCGGTGAGAGGCTGAGTCGGGTGTCGCTTGAGTTCGGCCTGAGCCAACGCTTCGGCGCACCAGGTGACCGTATCCGTGCCGCCGGGATGATCGTTCATGCGCCTGGCACCCGCTAGTTCCTTTTTCTGCGCCGCTTCGGAACGCTGTGCCGCGCCTGATCGACGATGGCGCGCGCGCCGTTCGAAAGCATCCGTCCGTCGAAACTGACGCATTGGAGCGAAAAGCGCCGATCGGCCCACGCGCCGCATTTCGCTGGATCATCGAGATACAGGCCGAGCCCGACGCCATTCGGAACGGCATCGGCCACGCGCTCCGCCGCTGCCAGGACCTTCGGACTGCCCGGCGGCACGTTGAGTGAGAGCGCGAGGTCGTAAGGCCCGACGAACACAGTGTCGATGCCCGGCACGGCAGCGATCTGACTCACGCGATTCAGGGCCTTGCGTCCCTCGATCTGGATGACGACGTAAGTCGATTCGCTCAGCGTTCGCAGGGGTTCCCGCAGCGCATCGAATTTTGTCAGCGGCGAGAAGCCGCGATGACCGAGCGGCGCGAAGCGCGCCTGCTCGACGATCTCGCGTGCACGCTCCGGCGTATCGACGTGCGGTGCCATGATTCCGTCCGCACCCATGTCGAGCACTTTGCCGATCAGGCCCGAGTCCTCGCCCCAGGTACGCACGAGTGTCGGCAGACCTGCCGCATGCGCCGCGAAAATGAGGTGCTCGAGGGATGAGAAGTCGATGGGGGAGTGCTCCATGTCGAGCACGACGAAGTCGAAGCCCGCGAGCGCCATGGCTGTCAGGGTCGCCGGAGTCGGCAGCTCAATGACAAAGGTGCCGAGGGCAAGGCCGGCAGCAGTCCTGCGGCGCAGCTGCTCGCCGAGTCGCAGGGACTCGCCGAGCTTCTGTGCTCGGGCGCCCGTAACGAACAGCGGATTTTTCCAGGTTCTGGCGGTTGCAGATTTCTTTTTCATTAAAGCGGCGTACTCGCGCCCGCGAACTTTAACGTCACTATGAATAGCAGGCTAACATGTTAGGTGAGAGGCGATCAAGGTTTGCAGGATTGGGAGCCAGCGCAGAAATCCGGCTCTGCCAAGCTTCTCGAAGAGGTTCCATAGCAGTCTTGAGTGGACGCTCGCCGCGCTCTCATGCGCGCGCACTGAAGTCGCCAATGCTCGGGAAAAATACTCTGCTGGCGCACGATTACAATCGTTGGGCCGGTGCATTTTTCGATCAAAGCAGAGCCTGGCTCGCATGTTTGGCGAAGGGCGCTTCGGGCATCGACCGGCTGCACGAGTCGCGTCGTATGTGGGACCACAGTGCGCGCATAGACATGGACTGACATTTTAATTTAGCATGACCGCCGTCAGTCTCGACTGGCTTCACGTGAGCGCGAGCAATGCCAGACAAACATCGTGCATCCGACCGCCGCAAGTTCGTTACGCGTGCGGGCCGCGCCGTCAACTTCACCAACCTGGGTTTCGGTTCCGCGCCGCTGGGCAACTATCTGCGCGCGCTGAGCGAAGAGGAGTGTGACGCGACGCTGTCCGCAGCGTGGGCGAGCGGCTTGCGTTACTACGACGCAGCCCCGCTTTACGGTCTCGGCCTTTCCGAAATGCGCGTTGGGCGCCTTCTGCAAAAACACAAGAGTGCCGAATACACGATTTCGACGAAGGTCGGACGTCTCCTCGAGCCCTGCGAGGCGAGCGAGGTGAATGGACTCTTCTTCGTGCAAACACCGCAAGTTCGCTTCGTCTATGACTATTCGTACGACGCGGTGATGCGCTCGTTTGAAGCGAGCCTGAAGCGGCTCGGTCTTGATCGCGTCGATATCCTCTTCGTGCATGACGTCGACGGCTTCTGTCATGGCGGCCGCGAAGGTTCCGAGGCGCGCATCCAGGAGCTGATTTCGACGGGTGGCTGGAAGGCACTCACGGAACTGCGCGCAAGCGGCGTCGTCGCGGCCATAGGTGCGGGAGTCAACGAGTGGGAGCCTTGCGCGCGTCTGCTCGAGCTGGTCGATCCCGATTTGTTTCTGCTTGCCGGCCGTTACACGCTTCTCGAGCAGGAACCGATCGATAAGCTCTTTCCCGAATGTGCGCGACGCGGGGTTGGCGTCGTTGTTGGCGGCCCTTACAATTCCGGCATTCTCGCCGGCAAGGCCACTTACAACTACTCGACGGTTCCGCCTGAAATCGCGGCGCGCGTGCATGCCCTCGACGCCGTTTGCCGCGCGCATGACGTGCCGCTGCAGCGCGCGGCATTGCAGTTCGTCCTTGCCCACCCGGTGGTGGTGAGCGTCATTCCCGGTTCGCAATCGGTTGAGGAGTGCCGGCAGAACGTGGCCGCGCTCGACGCGCCCATACCGGCGGCGTTCTGGAGTGAGCTGAAGAGCAAAAAGCTGATTCACCCGAACGCGCCCACGCCCTGATGAGCGTTGTCTGCCGGAGGGCGGTTTTGATTTCATGGGGTAAACCGAAGGATCCTGGGATGCGCACAGTTGAGCTCTTGCTCGTCGGCTTGACGCTCGCCGTGTGCGCGACGTCTTCCGTCGCCGCTCCAAGGGTGACCCGGACGGAAGTCGTGGGTCCGTTCACCGGTCATGACGCGAAGCTGCATCCGGAAAATCTGTCGCCCGATCGAATCGAATACTACGGCACGGATCTCGGCTTCAGCTACGGCCACCAGGGTCAGATCCAGTTTCTCTTCGGCGACACCTGGGCAACCGAAGCCTATGCGCCGATCCAAAAATCCACCGGTGGCCGCTATGACGATGGCTTCGGCAGCATTGACCTGACGAGGTATGCGAATGCCGCGCGGATAACGAGCGATCACATTCCATTGATCAAGCTCGGACAGAATCCCGGCACGACCGAGATGTCGGCCATCGATCCCGGGGTCGCGATGGATCTCGGCAAGACTCCAATGGCGGGCTTCAGCAACGGCACCCGCGAATTTGGCATCTTCAATGTGACCAAACCGCAAGGCTGCCGCGTCGCTACGGATTGCGGCGGCGGTCTGGCCTGTGACACTGAACTCGGCTTCCTCGGCGCAAGATATTCTCAAGAGCAAGGCTTGACGTTGCCGTGCTTCGATGGCGACCGCGGATGCACGTCTGACACGATGACCGACGCTGCGGGAAAAGCTGTCGAAGGCAGCGGCTTCTGCACGGATCCCAGGAGCACGATCTGGGCCAACACTCCCGCCGGCCGGATCAGCGCAACAGCATTGCAACAACGAGTGGCGCTTCGCAGTCTCTCGGACCCAAGGCTCTACAGCGACAATCAGCGCTGGCTCACGAACAAGTTCGTGAACGCGACGGCGCGCACCGTCAATGACTTCCGACCCGAGCGCGGCTCGGGCTCGTCCCGACAGGACTACAGCGTTGCGTCGGGCGCTGGCAAGAATCAGCGCGTGTTTGTCTGGGGCCGCCCCGGGTTCGTCGGCGTCGCCGCCAACAAGCGCACATTGGGCGTCTACTTTGCGTTTGCCGACATGCCCGCGGGCGCCGCATTCTCATGGAGTCTGCACTACTACACGGGCAGCACGGCGGCCGGCATTCCACAATTCAGTAGCAACGAAAATGATGCCGTCGCGCTCGATCTCGACTCGAGCTCGACGGGCCTGCAAGCGGCTGAATTGCACGACACGGTCAATCAGGTCAGCGTCGCCTGGGTCGGTCGATTGAAGAAATGGGTCATGTTCTACGGCGGTGGACTCACGGACCTGCCGTCACCGCCGTTGCCTCTGTGCGGCGTGCTTCAGCTCTTCACCGGACGCGAGTGCAAGGATGCCGTGATCGGCAATGGCGCTGTTCGCATGCGAACCGCCGACAATCCGTGGGGACCGTGGACACCACCCCAGGATGTCCTCGATGTGGGCGACCGCACCGGCGCTGGATCGCGCCTATATGGTGTGGGCGGAGTGCTGCGCAATCCATCGTGCACGACGCCGGGCTGCGCCACACCGACTCACAGCCTGGCCTATCACGCCGAGGAGTATGGATTTCTCTACGGCACCAACATCATCGAACAATGGATCCGGCCATCGGGCGCTGGAGTCGACGTGCTCTGGAACGCCTCGACCTGGGATCCGTACCGCGTGATCCTGCTGAGGACACACATCGATCCGTAATGGGGGCGAAGCTCATGGCGAAGGTATCGATGCAGGTGCTTGGCGTTTGCGTTGCTGCGAGCCTCACGTATGCCGCAAGCGCGGCGCCATCCCCGGCAAGAAGCCCATCTCCAGGAGAAACCATCGTGCTTGGCCCCTTCACGGGCCATTACGCCCAGCTCCATCCGGACAACATCAAGCCAAAGCTCATCGCCTACTACGGGACGGATCTCGGCTTCACTTACGAACACCAGGGAAAATTGCAGTTCTTGTTTGGAGATACGTCGGCTGACGAAGCGGGCGTCGCCATACAGGCGTCCACCGGGTCGGCGTACGACGATGGCTTCGGCACGATCGATCTCGCGGAGTGGCCTGATCCCGCGCGCATCTCACCCACCCATATTCCTCTGATCAAGCTCGGGCAGAACGCGGGCACGACGGAAATGTCGGCGAGCAACCCCGGGCAACCGATGGAGTCATTCAAGACGCCACTCGGCGGCTTCAGCAACGGGTCGCGCGAGTTCGGCCTTTTTTACAGCTCCAAGCCGCAGGGCTGCAGAGTCGACGCCGACTGCACGAGCGGACTCACCTGCGACACGGGCCTTGGTTTCCTCGGCACGAGATATGACCGGCCGGAGGGTATTACGTTTGCGTGCACGGTGCCCGGTCCGGGTTGCACGGCCAATACGATGCTCGATTCCAATGGAGCACCGATCGCAGGCAGCGGATTTTGCAGCGACAGGACCAGCAGCATCTGGGCGAGCACGAATGTCGGCCGTGTCAGCGCCGTTGCTGTCAAGCAGCTCATCGGTATTCGCAGCACTGCCGATCCGCGCTCGTACACCAACATCCGGACCTGGCTTACCAACAAGTTCGCCAACGTGACGGTGCGAACGGTGAACGACTTTGTTGCCGAGCGCGGACGCGGCCGGGCGCACCAGGACTACCGATCCGCGAAAGCCGGGAACGGGAACCGGCGCGTCTTGCTCTGGGGCCGCCCCGGATTCATTGGCGTCGCGGCCCATGGACGAACGCTCGGTCTGTACTTCGCCTATGCCGACATGCCCGCGGGCCCGGAGTTTTCCTGGCGCCCGCACTACTACTCGGGCATGAACGCAAAGGGCGTGCCTCAGTTCAGCGCCAGCGAAAGAGATGCGGTTGCCGTCGACCTCGATGCCACTCGCCCTGGAGTTCAAGCGACGGAGTTGCATGACATCGTCGATCACGGGAGTGTCGTTTGGATTGAGCCGCTGCAGAAATGGGTCATGTTCTATGGCGGCGGCATGGGCAAGCTTCCCGCGCCGCCAGTGTTTCCGAAATGCGGTCTGCTCGAGCTCTTCACCGGAGCCGAGTGCAAGGAGGTCGTCACCGGCAATGGCGCGATACGGATGCGGACGGCCAATGATCCCTGGGGACCATGGTCTTCACCGCAGGATGTCATTGTCGGTGGCGATCCCGACGCGCGGCCGCTGCCTGACCTCTATGCAGTCGGTGGCGTGCTGCATCACCCAGCGTGTGTGCAAGCCGGGTGCGCAACGCCTACGAAGTCGCCACAGCTGCAGGCGGGCGAATATGGCTTTCTCTACGGCGCCAACATCATTGAGCAGTGGGTCAAACCCGTCGGGCCGGCCGTCGACGTGATCTGGAACGCTTCAACCTGGGATCCTTATCGCGTCATCCTGCTGAAGACGCGAATCAAACCGTAAAGTCACCACAACTCGGCAGAGGCGAGACGTGCGCCTTCCGCGAGCGACTTGAGTTTCGCCCACGCGATGCCCGGTTCGACGAGCGCTACGCCGACGAATGTGCCGAAACCACAGTCGCTGCCGGGGATCACGTTTTCGCGGCCGACGAGTTTCGCGAGTCGCACGATGCGTTGTGCGACGAGTTCCGGACGTTCGATGCGGTTCGTCATCGACTCAATGACGCCCGGGATGAGTACCTTGCCGTCCGGGAGCTTGGTGTTCTGGAACACCGTCCACTCGTGTTCGTGGCAGGAGTTCGCGGCCTCAAACGAAAGTCCGTGCGGCCGCAGCGTCATTATCAGATCGATGATCTGTTCGAGCGGCACGTCGCGATGGTGCGGGCCTGGGTAGTTGCCCCAGCAAAGATGCACGCGCATGCGATCCGCAGGAATGTCGGCGACCGCAGCGTTGAGTACCTCGATGTGCAGGCGGACGTAATCCCGGAAGGCTGCGACGGGCAGATCGGCAAATTCACGGTGCCGCGTCATTGCGAGATCCGGGCAGTCGAGCTGCAGGAGGAAGCCCGCGCGCACGATGGCCTCGTACTCCGGTTTCATGGCCTTGGCCACGGCCCAGAGAAACTCCTCTTCGGTCTTATAGTACGAATTGCCCAGAAACATCGAGACGAGGCCGGGAGAAGCCGCGGTCATGAAGGCTTCTTCGATCTTGGCTGACGTAATGGCATCCTTGAAGTTCGCAATGTCTGCCGCGGCATCCGCCGTACCCTTGGTGGCGACGGGTCCGTTGCACGCTGGGCGGTTCTCATTCAGACGCAGGACGCCGGGATCATTGAAATAGGCGCTCGCCACATTCGGATATTCGAGCAGGTCGCTCAATTTCGGGCGTTTCGAGGGCCCGCCAAAACCGGTGAGGCGTTCGGTAACGTAGGTCGCGTAGCTCGGCTTGCTCATCTCGCCGTCGCTGACGATATCGATGCCGACGCGCTGCTGATGTTCGACGACTTCGCGCACCGATTCGCGGATCCTCTTGGCGAGTTCGCGCTCATCAACGCTCTGTCCTTCCTCCTTGGCGAACATGATCTCGACCAGCTTCTCCGGACGCGGCAGGCTCCCGGTATGCGTTGTGAGAATGCGCTCGACACTTCGCTTCATCGAAATCTCCTAATACGATGCCCGGCCGCCGCTCACGTCGAAGCACTGCGAGGTGATGAAACTCGCGCCGTCCGAAGCAAGAAAGTGCACGACGGATGCCACTTCGTCCGCGGTGCCGAACCTGCCCATCGGTGATTTGCTCAACATCATCTGGGTCGCGGCGGGCGGCAACTGAGCGAGGAGTGGCGTCTCGACGACGCCCGGGGCGACGCAATTGACGCGAATGCCGTCCGCAATGACTTCTTTTCCCAGGGCTTTCGTGAACGCGATGATTCCTGCCTTCGCGACGGAATAGGGAATCAGTTGCGGTGTCCCCTCTTTGCCCGCAATCGACGCAACGCTGACGACACAGCCGCTGTGCTGCGCGCGCATGTGCGGAATGACCGCTCGAGTGACGAGAAAGACGCTCATCAAGTCGACGCGCATCACCTCATTCCAGTCCTCGTCCTTGAGCTCCCACAGCGGCGCGACGCGCCCCATGATCCCGGCGTTGTTCACGAGGATGTCGATGCGCTTGAAGTTCTTGAGCACGCCGCTCACGAGAGCTGCGACATCCGCCGGCGCGCTCACGTCGCCCGCCAATGCAATGGCACGGTGGCCCAGCTTTTTCAGATCGTCCGCCGCCTGCTCAACGACGCCGCGACGCAGATCTGCGAGAGCAATGATGGCGCCCGAATCCGCAAAGTGGCGGGCGATGGCGAGTCCGATTCCGCCAGCGCCTCCCGTGATGAGAGCGACACGACCACCCAACGAGGAATTGCTCATTGTTGTTGTTATGAAATGTTAGTAACGCCAAATACACGCCAAATCTTTGACTACCGGCGTCTTGATGGCTAGGCTAACATGTCACTTCAAGCGGCATCAAGCGCGTCGACACCGTTGCGTGCCGCCGGAGTTACGACGGCGAGTCCTATAAGAAAGAGTGGGGGACCCAGATGAGTTCAAACCCGACGTCGATTGTCGTATCGCGCTTGATCTTATCGATGCTAGTCGGCGTGCTCGCGGTGAACATCACGGCAAAGAGTGCAGGCGCGGCCAATAACAGCGACTGGCCAAGTTACGGTCTCGACAATGCCGAGACGCGTTTCAGCAAGCTCAATCAGATCGATGCTGGCAACGCAAAGACTCTGGGTCTCGCCTGGTCGTACAACCTCGAATCCACACGTGGTGTCGAGGCAACGCCATTGGTAGTGGATGGCGTCATGTACGTGACTGCCTCTTGGAGCGTCGTGCATGCCATCGATGCTCGCACGGGCAAGAGACTGTGGACATTCGATCCCATGGTGGCGCGCGCGAACGGCTACAAGGGCTGCTGTGACGTCGTCAACCGAGGCGTCGCGCAGTACCAGGGAAAGGTGTTCGTCGGGGCTTTTGACGGGCGCCTCATCGCACTTGACGCGGCGAGTGGCAAGAAAGTGTGGGAGAAGGACACGGTCATCGACCACACGCGCTCCTACACGATCACCGGCGCGCCTCGCGTAGTCAAAGGCAAGGTCATCATTGGCAACGGCGGCGCGGAATACGGCGTGCGCGGTTACGTCACTGCTTACGACGCGAATACCGGCGAACAAAAGTGGCGCTGGTTTGTCGTGCCGGGCGATCCGAGCAAGCCATTCGAAGATGAATCCATGGCGAAAGCCGCAAAGACCTGGGATGCAAGCGGGAAGTATTGGGTAGGGGGTGGTGGCGGCGCCTCCTGGGACACTTTCGCGTTTGATCCGCGGCTGAACCTGTTGTATGTCGGCACGGGCAACGGCTCGCCATGGGCGCGCAGCAAGCGCAGCCCGGCGGGTGGCGACAATTTGTATCTCGCCTCGATCGTCGCGCTCAATCCCGACACGGGCAAGTACGTCTGGCATTACCAGGAGACGCCGGGCGACAACTGGGACTACACCTCGTCGCAACCGATGATCCTGGCCGATCTGAAGATCGGCAAGCAGCTGCGCAAGGTCATTCTGCATGCACCGAAGAACGGGTTCTTCTTCGTGATTGACCGAACGAACGGGAAATTCATATCGGCGAAGAATTTTGTCGATGTGAACTGGGCCACCGGCTATGACTCGCATGGCCGGCCCATTGAAGTCGCCGAGGCCCGCTCGACCGACAAGCCACACGACACGATTCCCGGTCCATACGGCGCACACAACTGGCACCCGATGTCCTTCAATCCGCAAACGGGCCTGGTGTATCTGCCGGCGCAGAACGTCCCGGTCAATCTGATGGACGACAAGAACTGGACGTTCAACGGCAATCAACCCGGCGAACCGCACGGCGGGCTGGGTTGGAACCTTGCGATGTTTGCGAACGTTGAGGCGCCGAAGAGCAAGCCCTTCGGCCGCCTGATCGCGTGGGATCCGGTTCAGCAGAAAGAAGTGTGGCGGCAAGAAATGGTGTCGCCGTGGAACGGCGGCACGCTGACGACCGCCGGGAACCTGGTGTTTCAGGGCACGGCGGATGGCCGATTCGTCGCCTACAACGCCAAGACCGGCGAGAAACTCTGGGAGTCGGCGACCGGCACCGGCGTAGTGGCCGGACCGGCGACCTACATGATCGATGGCAAGCAATACGTTTCGATCGCTGTCGGATGGGGTGGAGTTTACGGCTTGTCGCAGCGTGCGACAGACCGGCAAGGGCCGGGCACCGTCTACACATTTGTCCTGGACGGCAAGGCGACGATGCCGGAATTCGTCAAATACCAGTTGAATGCTCTGGTGGCCGGAGTGAAGTACGACCCTGCCAATGTGCAGGCGGGCACCATGCTCTACGTGAATAACTGCGTCTTCTGCCACGGTGTGCCCGGTGTCGATCGCGGCGGCAACATTCCGAACCTTGGCTACATGGATGCAGCCGTCATCGGAAATCTGGACAAGTTCATCTTCAACGGGGCCGCCGTGGCGCGCGGGATGCCTGACTTCACGAACAAGTTGACGCTGGCAGACGTCGACAAGCTCAAGGCTTTCATCCAGGGCACGGCTGACGCCATTCGACCTAAATAGGCGCAAATCTGCCAGCGCGGGAGAATTGAATGTACGAGAGCAAGCTTCCCCCCGAGCACGTCGCGGTACCGCTGTGGGGTTGCGAAGATCTCTATTGGGAGGACTTCGAAATCGGCCATCGGATCCGCACCATCCGGCGAACCCTCTCCGAGGGTGAGAGCATGGCGTTCAACACGTTGGTGGTGGACATTCATCCCTACGTTGCCGACGAGGTGTTTGCAGTGGAGGAGGGGCTGTTCAAGCGCCGTCTCGTCGCGGGCGCTTTCGTGTTCAGCGCGGGCATCGGCCTCGTTGCAACGAACTGGCTGCAGGCATTCTCGTACGGCTACGACAAGCTGCGTTTCATCAAGCCGGTGTTCATCGGCGACTCTATCTACACGATCCGCACGAATCTCGCCAAGGAGCCCAAGTACGCCGAGCGCGGCCTCACACGAGCGAAGTATGAGGTATTCAAAGGCGAGGGTGAGCTGGTGCTCTATTGCGAGCATCTGCAAACCGTTCTTTATCGCGATCCGGCAACCGCTAGAGCAGGGATCAAGGAGCGGTGATCCGGTGCGCGTGCGCAGCAAGACTGCTGCTTCACAGGCCGCAACACGATGAGCGGGCAAAGCATATTGCGTGGCATGGCGTGGGATCATCCGCGCGCGCGCAACCCACTCGAAGCGATCTCGGCCGCGTGGTCGAACGAACACGGGGTATCGGTCGAGTGGGACGCGCGGCCGCTCAAGCACTTTGAAGATCAGCCGCTCCAGGAACTCGCAACGACGTACGACCTCGTGCTGATCGATTATCCCTTCGTTGGCTTCGCCGCCAACTCGGGGCTGATCGCGCCAGTAAACGACTTTGTCGACGCCGCCTACCTTGCGGATCAGGCCGCTCACAGCGTCGGGGCAAGTTACGCGTCGTACACCTGGGCCGGCGTGCAGTGGGCGCTCGCGATCGACGCGGCGTGTCAGGTAAGCGCCGTGCGTGAAGATCTGTGGGCCGCCGCGCAATTCGGTTCCTTGCCGGATACGTGGGCGGAGGTTGCTGATCTCGCAAAAAGGGCACATTCGACAGCGCATAGGATTGCCATTCCGCTGAATCCAAACCACGCCTACTGCGCCTTCCTCGCCATCGGCGTCACGCTTGCGGGGAATCAATTCTGGCCGGCGGGTGCGCACGTTGAGCCAGCCGCGGCACGCGAGTCACTCGAGCTACTGCGCGAGCTCGCGAACCACTTGCATACTGCATCGCGCAGCGACGATCCAATCGCGATCTCGGATCGAATGTCGAGTTCCGATGAGATTCTCTACGTGCCTCTGATGTTCGGCTACTCGAATTACGCGCGCCGCGGATTCCGACCACACCGCCTGCATTTTGCCAATGCGCCGAGAGGCTTGAGCAATATGCACGGTTCAGTGCTGGGCGGCGTCGGGCTCGCGCTGTCGGCGCTCTCCGCGCATCGTGACGCGGCGGCCGATCTCGCGCGCGACATTGCGGCGTCCGACGCACAGTCGGGCATCTACGCGAGTTCCGGCGGTCAGCCCGGACATTCGGCTGCGTGGGATTCCGCGAATGTGAATGCGATGACCGGCAACTTCTTCAGCGCCACGCGCCGTACGATGGAGCACGCATTCGTCCGTCCTCGGGTCGTAGGCCATCGGCGTTTTCAGCAGCTGGCGGGCGAACTCGTGCACCGCTGCATCTGGCGGCAGGACATTTCCGCACAGGCATGTCTGCTCGACTTCAATCGCCTGGCCGATGCGCTGCTCGCAGATTGGAAACCGGGCGGCGTCGTCTAGATGGCGCAAACATGCGGGGAAGATCGATGACCGATGATGCTGGCGACAAACCGGGACCGCTCTGCGGGATACGGGTGCTCGATTTCACCGCGCTCCTGCAGGGTCCGCTTGCTACACAGATTCTCGCGGACTGCGGCGCCGACGTCGTAAAGCTGGAAAAGCAGAACGGGGAATGGATGCGGCAATGGGGCATCTTCATGGCGCGTACGCACGGTGAGACGGACGCTTTCCTCGCCTTCAACCGTAACAAACGCAGCGTCGAGATGGACCTCAGAAATCCCGAGGATCACGAACGGATACTGAAACTCGTCGATAAGGCCGACGTCGTAGTCGAGAACTTCCGCCCCGGCGTGATGGAGCGCGCAGGCCTCGGCTACGAAGCGCTCAGGCAGCGTAATCCTCGTTTGATTTACGCGGCGTCCTCCGGTTACGGGCGCACCGGTCCCTATGCCGATCGCCCGGGCCAGGACTATCTCGTGCAGGCACTAACCGGCGCCATGTGGCTGACCGGTCGACGCGGCGATCCTCCGTTTCTGTTCGGCGCGGCGATCGCCGACCAATTCACCGGCTTGCATCTCGTGGTCGGTATTCTCGCCGCGCTCCAGCATCGCAATCGAACAGGCGAGGGACAGCGAGTCGACGTCGACCTGCTCTCATGCATGATGGCGATCCAGCAGCAGGAGCTCACGGTCGTTTTCAATCACGGATGGACGCTCGATCGGCCGGTGGAAAATGTGGGCCACCCCGGTATTACGGCGCCGTGCGGTATCTACCAGACGGCCGACGGCTATCTCCTGCTCTCGGTGTGCCCGTGCCCGAAGCTCGGCGAGATCCTGAAAGTCGAGTGGCTTGCGCAATACGACACGAATGAAAAGATGTACGCCGCTCGCGACGATGTATATCGCCTGCTTGCAGCTCACTTCGCAACGCAATCGACGGCTCTCTGGTTAGACCTGCTTTCAGCTCACGACGTCTGGTGCGCGCCGGTTCAACGGCACGCGGATCTGGAGCATGACCCGCAGGTTGCGCATAAGCATCTCATCTGGGAAGTGCCTTACGGCGACTCCGGCGCCACCTATCGGACGGTTGGCTCGCCGTTCACATTTTCAGCCGGCACAGTCGGCGTGCGCCGATCGACGCCGCGCTCGGGGCAGCACACCGATGAGTTCAAAGACGGAACAATCTGGAAGGACTAGAAAATGAAAGATGTCTTCGCGCCCATCAGAGAGGCTATCGAGGTGCGGGTCGCCCCTCAGCACAAGGTTCCGATCGCGATTGTCGGCGCGGGGGAGATCGTGAACCTCGCGCATCTGCCCGCCTATCGAGCACATGGTCTGAATATCGTCGGCATTACCGACGTTGACCTTGCGAAGGCACAACAGGTCGCCGAGCGGCATGGGATCCCCAAGGTCTACCAGTCTCATGACGAGATTGCGCGGGATCCCGGTGTCACTGTTGTCGACATCGCAATATTTCCGTGGCTTCAGCACCAGGTCGCCGTGCCCCTGCTCGACGCCGGCAAGCACCTGCTATGTCAGAAACCCTTGTCGTACGACCTGGCGGAAGCGACCCGCCTCGTCGAACACGCAGAGCAAAAGAAGCGGCTGCTCGCGGTCAATCAGCAATTGCGGTTCTCGGAGAGCGTCGCTGCTGCAACTGCCATGGTCAAGGAGGGCTGGATCGGCGACCCGTTCGAGATGACATGGGACTTTCATGTCTACACGCCGTGGGAGGCGTGGCCGTGGGTCGCCGCGCAACCACGACTCGATCTGAACCAGTTCACGATTCATTTCATTGATGCCGTACGGACGATCCTCGGCAATCCAATCTACGCCTATGGGACCCAGGCTCGCGAACCCGGACAACCCGAAGCCGGCGAAACGCGCACGATCAGCGTGCTGGAATTCAAAGGTGAAACGCGAGCGCTGCTGCGGAGCTTTCATAAGAATCGAACCGGCGACCCGCGCGCGGAATTTCGCATCGATGGTACGCAAGGGAGCATTCGCGGGACGATCGGATTGATGTATGACTATCCACGGGGTCGCGCCGACACGCTGGAGTTGTCCTCACGCCTGCTGCCCACGGATGGCTGGCTACCCTATCCGGTGACGACACGCTGGATTCCGACGGCCTTCATCGGACCCATGGCATCCCTTCTGAAGGCAGTCGCGAACGGAGGACTGCCTGCGACGAATGGCAGGGACAACCTGGTAACGCTGAAAATCGTTCACGCTCTCTACGAATCGGGTCGCAATCACTCGGTCGTCAAGTTGAGTTAAGGAGAAGCCCATGCCAGAGCCGCGCAAATTTCCACCCGAAGCGGATCTCGAAAAGCTGTTTGAGCGAGTAAACAACGCCGGACGCTGGGGGCCGAACGATGAACTCGGGACGTTGAATTACATCACCGAGAAGAAGCGCGTGGCTGCCGCGTTACTCGTACGCACCGGTCGCGCCTTGTCGATCGCGCGCGACCTGAACACCATGCAATCCGCCAACAACCCGTCACCGGTCCGGCACACGATGTGCTATCAGGCGCACGAACCGATTGGAGCGATCGACGAACTTGAACTCGGCATGCACGGGTTTGCGCTGACCCACCTCGACGCCATTGCGCATGTCTATCGCGGACAGGACGTGTACAACGGACGCAAGGCCGCAGTCGTCGCCACCCCTGGTGGCTTGACCTACTGTG
>JBGPLJ010000021.1:0-20568 GCA_041486385.1 Steroidobacteraceae bacterium | reverse complement strand
TTCATCGACTCTGTTACCCATATCGGAAGTCATGGGACAAACCCGACATATGGGCTCGCGCCGGCACGCTTGCCGATTGACATATTTGGAAACTGACTGCGCCTCTGAAGGTTGCCTGACCGCTGGTCTTGCGCCATGCTGCCGCCCGCCTCTTCCGGCGGGAGTCCCTGACGGATGCCAAGCGATAAGCCGCCACCACTCCAACAAGGTGCGCAGACCGGCACAGGATCCCAGAGCGAGCAGCTGTTTGCCTCTCTCTACGCAGAGCTGCGTCAGCTAGCCGAGCGGCAGCTGCGCCACAATGCGGGAGTGACACTGAGCCCGACGACCTTGCTGCACGAGACCTACCTCGGTCTGTCGGAACGGGAAGTGGCCTTTCCGGACCGCGCGCGATTCATGGGCTATGCCGCGCGCGCGATGCGCGGCCTGATCATCGACTTCGTCCGCGAGCGGCGCGCGCTGAAGCGCGGTGGGGAATTCCATATCACCCAGCTCGACAGCCAGATCATCGACAATCACGCCGATGAACATGAGCTGTCCCTGCTTTCGCAAGCGCTCGATGAGCTTGCAAGTCGCGATGAGCGACTTGCCGAAGTGGTGGACCTCAAATATTTCTGCGGCTTTTCATTCGCGGAAATCGCGGCTCTGCGCAACACGTCCGAACGCACCGTGCAGCGCGACTGGGAAAAGGCGCGACTCATTCTCTACCGTGAGCTCAAGGACACCGGCTGACCGGAACGTCGCCGCGATGTCGCAATCGCCGCTCACGACCTCGGCAAATCCCAGGGGTCAGACCCCTGGGGGTCTGACCCCATCAGTTTGCGGCAGCCGCGAGTGCCTTCTTGCGCGTCGCCTCGAACTCATCGCCGGCATTCCAGACGGGCATCGCATCGGCCTGGCTGACGAGCCAGCCGATGTAGAACGTCATCTGCGTGTCGTCGATCATCCCGTCGAAGTTCCAGGTGTCGTCGATCTGATCGCTCGGCTGGTGATAGGTCTTCAGCTCCCATTGCTCGATCTGCTCGCGACCCCAGCCCGCCGGGCGGCCGATGTAATCGGTGCCTTTGCTGAAATAAAGCGCGGGCACGCCGATCTTCGCGAAGTTGAACTGATCCGAGCGATAGAAGTAGCCGCGATCCGGAAATTGATCCGGCGTCACCGTACGGCCCTGCGACTGGATGACGGACGCAGCGACGGCATCAAGTGAAGACTTGCCCAACCCAATCTGCGCAATGTCACGCGCGCGGCCGAAGAAATTGCCACCGTCGATGTTGATGTTCGCCGCAATCTTGCCCGGCGCAAATGTCGGGTGCGCCGCGTAGTACTGCGAACCGAGGAGGCCCTGCTCTTCCGCGGCGACGAAGAGAATCAGCGTTGAACGCCGCGGCCGCTCAGGCAGCGCGGCAATCGCGCGCGCGACGGTAAGAACCTGCGCGCAGCCGGACGCATTGTCCTCGGCACCGTTGTAGATGCGGTCGGTACCTTGCACGGTGTCGTCCTGCTTGGCGCTGGCTACGCCGAAGTGGTCGTGGTGCGCCGAATAGATGACCACTTCGCTCGCGAGCTTCGGATCGCTCCCGCGCAGGAGGCCCGCGACGTTGGCCGTTTGCACGCGCGACACTTTGTTGTCGAACGCAAACGAGGTGCGGATACCGAGAGCCACGGGTTTGAAGCTGCGCGAGTGCGCTGCCGTCACGAGCTTGTCGAGATCCTGGCCGGAAGCTTTCAGGAGCCGGCGCATCGCATCTTCCGTCGCCCAGCCCTTGACCTGAACATGCGGCTCGCCTTCGGCGGGCAACGCGAACTGCGTGCCGCCCCAGGAACTCTGCACGACCTGCCACGGATAGCCCGCGGAGGCTGTCGTGTGAATGATGATCACGCCGGCCGCACCCTGGCGCGCCGCGCTCTCGTATTTGTAGACCCAGCGGCCGTAGTAGAGACGGCGCTTGCCTTCGAAGATCTTTGGATCCCAGTCGGGATCGTTGTTGAGCATTACGAAGACCTTGCCCTTCAGGTTCATGCCCTTGTAGTCGTTCCACTTGAATTCGGGCGCCTCGATGCCGTAGCCGACGAACACCAGCTCCGCATCCTTGAATTCGCCGTGCTCGGTCTGCACGCCGCTGCCCGCGATGTAGTCCGTGCTCCACTTGAAATCGACGTTCTGGCCTTTCGTCTGGAAGGTCCAGGTCTCAGGCATCTGCGCGTTCGTGCCGACGACGTCGAAGGGCTGCTGGTACGAACCGTTGGGTCCCCCCGGCTCGTAGCCAAGCCCGCGCAGCTGCGTTGCGAGGTACAGACGCGAGAGCATGTCGCCGCGTGTCGCGGGTCCGCGTCCTTCGAGCAGGTCATCCGCGAGATAACGGATGGGCGCCTCGAGCGCGCTTGCGGTAATCGTTGCCTTGGCCACCTGTTCGACCACGGGCGGGACGCGCGCTGTCTGCGCACCGGCGACAGTCGCGGCGAGGCAGAGAGAGAAGGCGAATGCCACGGCGTGGCCTCGGAGTGTCTTGGCCATTAAATTTCTCCACAAAGGTTGAGGCCCGCATTCTAGTCCGGGCCGCGTCAGCCAGAAAGTCTCGAGTTACCTTGGGTGCCCGGCGCCGAAATAGAGGGCCACAAGACTGAGGGTATCCGTAAGGCCGTGCGCGAGAATCAACGGCCACAGGTTGCGCCCCGAGACTACGAACAGGGTGCCGAAAATGCCGCCAATCAGGCCGGCCGACACCGCACCTCGAATGCCGAGGTAGGCGTGGCCAATGCCAAAGAGCGTTGCCTGCAGCAATACGGCGGCAATCACCGCGAATTTACCGCCGCCGAACAGCCTTTCGAGCCGCGACAAGAGGAATGCGCGGAACAACAACTCTTCGCCAAACGCTGCCGTCGTCCAGGCGATGGCGAGAAGCGTGGCAAGGAGCGCGAGGTTGCGCTCGAGCGGGCCCAGCACGCGGTAATCGGTCGGCGGCCAGCCAAACACCCGCGCAAGCCACGGCACAACGATGGCGCCGGCGAGAAAGACGAGGCCGTAGAGAACGGGAACCCACAGCAATACTGTTCCCCAACTCCGCGGGCTCGCGAGACCGAGCAGCTGCCAGCTCTCCCCGGCGGCACCCAGCCGCCACGTTGCCAGCAGAACGCAGATCACCACGGCAATCGACCCGCTGTGCGTCACGTGCAGCTGCCGCAGCACGTAGCTCGAGAGAACGAATGCGGCAGCGACAATCAGGATGTCGACGCAGAGCGCTCCTCGAGTGGTCATCTTCATGGCTGTGGCGCTCGCGGGTTTGCGGTAAGAATGCGCGTCCACGCAGCGACGCGCGCACGCGTGTAGGCTTGCGACTCCGCCGGCACAAGATGCAGGCGCGCGCGTTCTTCCTGCGGCGGATACACGGCAGGATCCGAACGCAGGCTGGAGTCGACGAGCGCGGTCGCGTCGCGATTGGCGTTCGCATATTTCGACGCGTTCGAGATCTCGGCAATCACGGCGGGCTCCAGCAGATAATCGAGCAGGCGGTACGCGGCCTCGCGGTGCGGTGCGTCCGCGGGAATCGCCAGCAGATCGACCCACAGGAGTGCGCCCTCCTTCGGCACCACGTAGCGCACGTCCACACCGCTCTTGCTCTCGCGCGCGAGATCACGCGCCTGGACCATGTCGCCGTTTGGACCGATGGTTATGCAGATCTCACCGCTGGCGAGATCCGAGCGATTGCGTCCGCCGCTTTCCACGTAGCGCACATACGGGCGCACGCGCATGAACGCCGCTTCGGCCGCGTTCAGATCCTCGAGACTCTCGCCCGCCGGGTCGCGACCGATCGCGAGCAGGCCGAGATCGACCATGATCGAGCCCGCACTGTCCTGCCAGGTGATGCCGCAGTCCTTCAACCTGCGCGCGATCGCGGGATCGAACATCAGGCTCCAGCTGGGTTCCGGCTCGTGGCCGAGAGCCTTGGTCACGGCCGCGACGTTGTAGGCAAATGCGTGAGTGCCCCAGAGATACGGCACACCGTACTGATTGCCTGGATCGATCTTCTCGAGCGCCGCGAGCAACGCGGGATCGAGGTGACTCCAGTTCGGCAGTTTCGACTTGTCGAGCTTCTGCAGCGCTCCTGCCGCGATGAGCGGTTGGATGAAATTGGAGCTCGGCACGACGACATCGCTGCCGGAATGACCGGTGAGCAGTTTCGTCTGCTGCGAAACGTTGTCGGGAATGTCTTCGACTACGACATGGATGCCCGTGCGCCGCTCGAAGTCGGGAAGCGTCGTGGGGCCGATCTCGCCCTCCCAGTTGGAGAAATAGAGAGGCGCGGTGTCTGACGGAATCTTGGGCTTGCCACCGCAGGCTGGGATGCACGCCAGCAGGCACAAAAGGAAACCTGCCGGTTTCGGTGACATGACGTGTATTGTTGCAGTTCCAGGCGAGCTTTTGACGACTCAATCGCCGCTTGTCAGCTTGGCCCACGGAGGACGATCGCATGAACAAGAAGAACACGCGGCTCGCGCGAGCCCTCTTCCTGATGGCCGCATGCATGGTGTCGACGACTCTGCCAACTCGCGCATCCGAGTCACATACGCCGGTCGCCGATTCAAAGCGCGCCTGCGACGAAGGCAACATGGTGGGTTGCGTGAACCTCGGCATTTACTACGACACCGGCCAGGGTGTTCCCCAGGACTCAGCCAAAGCCGCGCTCTTCTACAGCAAGGCCTGCGACAAGAAATCAGCCACGGGCTGTCACAATCTCGGCGTCCTTTATGAAAAGGGGCGCGGCGTCGAACAGGACAAATCCAAGGCGGCGGTGTTCTACGCAAAGGCGTGCGACAGTGGCTATGTGTTGAGCTGCGCCAATCTCGCCGTTTTCCTCGCCAGCGGCGAGGGCGTTACGCAAGACAAAGCGAAAGCGGCGGAACTCTACGAGAAGGCCTGCGACGCCAAGATCGTGACCGCCTGCTTCAACCTCGGCAGTCTCTTTAGCGCCGGCGATGGCATTGCGAAAGACATGATCAAGGCCGCCGCCGCTTATACCAAGGCCTGCGACGGCGGCTTCGTGGCAGGTTGTGCCAATCTCGGCGTTCTCTATGACAACGGTGACAGCGTCGCCCAGGACAAGGCCAAGGCGGCCGGCCTTTACGGAAAGGCTTGCGAGGCCGGCAATCAAGCAGGTTGTTTCAATCTCGCTGTCGACTACGAGCACGGCCGCGGCGTGGCGCAGGACAAAGCCAAGGCAGCCGAGCTATACAAAAAAGCCTGCGGTTTGGGATATCAGCCCGCCTGCAAGCGCTGAGTATTAGATCTCGCCCCGCCGCGCGAACTCCGCAATGTGTTCCCCGGCGCGGAACGCGAGCGCCTGAATCGTCATCGTCGGCTGACCCCTGCCCGAAGTGACGAGACTGCTGCCGTCGCAGATGAAAAGATTCCGCACGTCGTGCGAGCGGTGATACTTGTCGACGACCGACTTTGCCGGATCGTTGCCCATGCGGCAGGTACCGAGGAGGTGCATCGAGAAGTTCTGCTCGGTGACCGGCGCCTTATCGACGCGCAGCGCTCCCGCCGCAGCGAGAATCTCGGCGGCCCGGTCCTGAAGGAAGCGGGCGTTGGCGATGTCGTCCGGATGATCCCTGTAAGTCACGCGAATTGCGGGCATGCCCCAGTCATCCTTGAGCTCAGGATCGAGAGTAACGTTGTTCGTCTCGACCGGGAGCGATGTGCCGTGCGCCAGCGCGAGCATGGTGCGCGGGAATTCCGCCAGACGCGCCTTGTAGGCACTGCCCCACGCGGGGCCGTAGTCCGCGACTTTCTGCGCCCAGATGGTCGGTTGCGGACCGATGCGCGCATCGATGCCGCCGCCGCCGTAGAAACCGCGCTTGGGATCCGAATCGTAGAAGTCGTGCACGATGCGCGAGACCTGCACGCTCTTGTACTCGTTCAGCTCGTGCTCGAACACGGCGCTCGAGCGCCCGGTGGCGTTGAACATGAGATATTTGCCGACGAACCCGCTCGAGTTCGCGAGCCCTTGCGGGAACTGCGCGTTCGCTGACATCAGAAGGAGTCGCGGCGTCTCGGCGCCGTTTGCGCAGACGACAACTGCCTTCGCCTTCTGGAAGTGTTCGCGCTTGTCGCGATCGAAGTACGCGACGCCTGCCGCGCGCCCGCGCTTGTCGGTGTCGATGCGCACGACGTAGCTTTCGGAGCGAACTTCGCAGTGACCGGTTGCTTCCGCTTCCGGAATGACCGTCGTCAGCGTCGAGGCCTTGGCCATCACTTCGCAGGCGAAGCCATGACAAAAGCCGCAATGCACGCACGCCGGCCGCCCTCGGTAGGGCTGCGAGTTGATCACCATGGGTGATGGAAACGGATGAAGCCCAAGTTTGCGCGCTCCGCGCTCGAGCAGCACACCGGAGGATTTCACAGGGAGCGGCGGCATCGGATAGGGTTTGGTGCGCGGAGGATCAAAGGGACTCGCACCGGCAAGCCCCGCAACGCCGATCTCCCAGTCCACCTTGGTGTAGTAAGGCTCGAGCTCGGCATAGCTGATCGGCCAATCGTCGAACCCGGTGCCCGCGATCGGACCAAGCCGGCTGCGCTCGTTGAAATCGACCTCGTGAAAGCGCCAATAGTTCGCCGTGTAATGCAGGGTGCTGCCGCCGACGGTGCGCGCGTACCACAGAGACGGCTTGACGACGGCGCGTTCGGCCTTCTTGGCGGCATCGTTGCGAAACGTCTGCGGATTCTTCACGGCATCGTTTGAGATGCCACCGAGAAACCAGTACTTGAGCTCATCGTGCTCGAAATCGGCGGGCGTGAGCCGGGGTCCCTGCTCGAACAGGACGACCGACAATCCCGCTTGCGCCAGTTCCCGCGCGATCACCCCGCCCGCTGCGCCCGATCCGACGACGGCGAAGTCGACCTGCTGAGACGGGCGGAAGTTGCGCGCGCTCACGTTGATTTCGCCGGTTCGATGACGAAACCCGGATAGTCGCGGTCGTAGTAACCGAAAGGCGGCTGAAAGGCGTGCAGATCTTCGAAGCCGATGAGTTTCCAGACCGCGCCGTCGCGATTGCCGCCGTACGCCGGCATCGTAAACATGCCAAACAACGTCAGGAGTTTCATGCTGGTGAAGAACGGCGTTTGATCGACTGTCTTCAGGAACTCGATCTGCTGATCCGAAGCCAGCGCAGCGAAAGATGCGGCATTGGGATAGCGCGCACGGCACGCGGCCTGGAACCCGGCGAGCTGCGCGCGAAAGCTGTCGTCCATGCGCGTAAAGAAGGTCGCAAGCGCGCGGTCGATAAAGTGAATGACGCCTGCTTCGCGCGCGCCGGGTGTTCCATCACTTGGGATGATCTGAGCGGCGATGGCTTCGACGTCGGCCGCTTCAGCGCTCGTAAGAAAGCCAGGCGTTGCGCCGCCGGGAATCTGCGCTGCCATGTGCGCTTCGTGAGCCGCGTTCGCGACCTCGGACCAGTTAAGCGCGAGCAGGGAAACGCCGAGCGCTCCACCCATCGCCTGCAGGAAGGCACGTCGGGATACGTCGTCGTGATTCATTGGATATTCTCTGGAGATCAGACGCCCGCGCGCATTGTGCCTCAGCGCGCTGCAATCCCCTATCTTTCCAGTATCCTGTCATTTAATGAAACCAGGCGAAAGCGCCAGTAGAATGAGTTGATGGTATGGATCGCCAGCATGCGGTCGAAGGCCGCCCGCAACAGGATCGCCGCGGGCGCAATAATCGCCCTGTTTCTCGCGTGCCCGGGCATTGCGGCCGCCGCCGACACACCCTACTTCATGGTAACGACCGACCGGATCGCGGTGGTTACCAATAGCAGCGCCAAGCGCTGCAGCCGGGTAGCTTTTCAATTCATGCGCTTCGAAGGTGTCTTCCGCGATCTCGCTGGCTGGGACTCCGACGTTGAGTTGCGGCCGCTCAAGGTTTTTCTGCTTGCGGAAAAAGATGCGAATCAGGTGTTCCTGACGGACGCTGATCGCAGTCGCCAGAAAGCGACCGACATGTTCGTCTACAGCAAGTTCATGCCTGGGCGCGAATTCAACATTGCAGCGATGGTGGACCATGATTCATATGATGATCCGATGCAGTCGCTCTTCCTCACCTATGCGCAGAGTGCACTTGTCGCCGGTCCGACGCGTCAGCATCCGGCGTGGTACCTGCTCGGGGTTTCGAATCTTCTCAACGGTCTCGTGATTCGCGAGGACGGTTCTGCCATCTTGAATCGCAGCTTGCCGTTCGCACCGGAAGTCACCGATGCCAGCGGCACGCGCGCAAAATTCGATCTGCCGACGCTGCTCGCGACCACTCGCACACTCGGTCTTTTTTCGCAAAGCGACTGGAAGGAATTCATCCTGCGCGCGCGTGACTGGGCGGAGTTCGGACTGCTGACCACGCCCGAGCGCCGCAAGCAGTATCGCGATCTCGCCGAACTGATGCGTCAGGGCACGCCAGCAGACGAAGCGGTCGCTCAGGCGTTCGGAATGCCGCTCGCTCAACTGACCGAAGCGTATCAAACGAACAAGTGGCGCAGGGATGTGCAGTTTCGAATGCCCCCGCCGGCAGCTCCCATCGTCGTTCCAGAGCCGTCGCCACTCGCTGCGGACGAGGCCAAAAAGCAGCTGCAGATCGTTGCCGATCGAGTTGGCGAGACCTCATTGCACTAAGGCCCGATCGCGAGGCGAACACAGTGATGCCAAGGAGATCCTTATGAATGCCTATCTCATCTGTTCAGCCATACTTGTCCTCGTCTACTTCCTGCTTGCCTTCAACGTCTCGCTGACTCGCGGCAGCATGCAGGTGGGCATCGGGTCGGGTGACAATCCATCCGGCAGGCTCAACAAGGCCATTCGCGCGCACGGCAACGCCGCCGAATTCATTCCGATTTTCGTATTGCTGTTCCTGTACTTCCTTTCCACCGGCGCCAGCGGCTGGATCACCTGGGTCATCATCGGCGTAACGGTCTGCCGGGTGCTGCATCCGGTCTCCATATTCCTGTCGCCGGATCTCAACAAGGCGTATCCGCTGCGCTTCGTCACTTCGGTCGGCACTTACCTCGGCGGGCTCGCACTTGGAGTCGCGTTGCTGATGCGCGCGCTGATGTAACCTGGCGCCGCGACGGAGACTTCAAGGGGATAGCTCATGTCGATATTTTTCAGGCTCGATCGAATCAGCGCGGTAGTTGCGACCTCTCTATTGATTTTCGGCGCCAGTACATTCGCAGATGAGCCCGTGCCGGCCCTGCCGAGCGATACGCCCGCGACCTTCAAGCCCAACACGGATGACTTCGACTACGTCAAGCGCGAAGTGATGATTCCGATGCGCGACGGCGTGAAGCTGAAAGCGTTCATCCTCGTTCCGAAGGGCGCGGCCAATGCCCCGATCCTGCTTACACGAACGCCCTACAACGCCTCCGAGCGCGTGCTGCATTTCAACAGTCCGCATCTCGCCGCGGCCGTGCCGCAGATGGACGACACCGCGGCTGCGGCCGGCTACATCATCGTGTACGAGGACGTGCGCGGAAAATACGGATCCGAGGGCGACTATGTCATGACCCGACCGCTCCAGGGTCCGCTCAACCCGACCGCGGTCGATCACGCTGCTGACTGCTACGACACCATCGACTGGTTGGTGAAGAACGTGGCTGAGAGCAACGGACGCGTTGGCACCCTCGGTGGGTCGTACGAGGGCTACACGACCGTTATGTCGACGGTGCATCCGCATCCGGCGCTCAAAGTCGCGGTGCCGTTCGCGCCGATGGTCGATGGCTGGATGGGCGACGACTGGTTTCACAACGGCGCCTTCAGACAGGATGGTTCGCTTGACTATATTTACGACCAGGAGGCGACCCGCAAAGGCGAGGAGAAATGGTGGTCCGGTTCCTACGATACCTACGACGAGTATCTAAGGGCAGGCTCGGCGGGCGCGATGGCGTCCTCGCGTGGACTTGAGCAGCTCGGCTTTTGGCGAGCGCTCGCCGTGCATACGAGCTACGACTCCTTTTGGCAGGATCAGGCGGTCGACAAGCTGCTCGCCAGGGAACCTCTGCGCGTTCCGATGATGATCGTCTCGGGGCTGTTCGACCAGGAAGACATCTACGGCGGGCCGGCGCTGTACCAGGCGCTTGCGCCCAAAGATCCAGGCGGCGACTTCGTGCACCTCGTGCTCGGCCCGTGGAATCATGGGCAGGGACGACGCGAAGGCCGCGGCATCGGTCCAATCCTCTTTGAAGGCGACACGGCCACGACGTTTCGCCGCACGGTGATGCAGCCGTTTCTCGATTACTACCTCAAGGACGCACCCAAACCCGACACACCGCGCGTGCTGGTTTATGAAACAGGCGCCGACCAATGGCACCGCTACGACAACTGGCCGCGCTCCTGCCCGCGAGGATGTGCCGAAAGAGCGCGTGCGCTCTACCTGCTCTCCGGCGGAAGGCTGAGCTTTGACGCACCGGCGTCAGGCGGCTCGTCATACGATGAGTACGTCTCCGATCCAGCCAAACCGGTCCCGTATCGCCAGCGTCCGACGCTAGCGGGCGATAATCCGGATTCCACCTGGGGCGAGTGGCTGGTGGACGATCAACGGCACGCGGCGTCGCGCACCGACGTGCTCGTCTATTCGACAGGACCGCTCAAGGGACCGCTGCGCGTCGCGGGACAGCCGTTCGTCAATCTCTTCGCCTCGACCAGCGGCAGTGATTCCGATTGGGTCGTCAAGATCATCGATGTGTGGCCCGATGAAGTTCCTGCGCATCCGAAACTGGGCGGCTATCAGCAAATGCTGTCGGCGGATATTTTTCGCGGACGATATCGCGAAGACCTCGCAACACCTCACGCTCTGAAGCCCAACACTGTTCTGCCGTTTCGGATACGTCTGCCCAATGTCAGTCACACTTTCCTGCCCGGTCACCGGCTCATGGTGCAAATTCAGTCGACCTGGTTCCCGCTGTATGACCGCAATCCGCAGACCTTCGTACCGAACATCATGTTTGCCAAGCCCGAAAGCTATGCAAAAGCAACGCAGCGCATCTGGCATACGCCGCAGAGCGCCACTGCTATTGAGCTTCCTGTCGTCAACTAGCCGAAAAGGACTTTGCCGGCCCAGAGTTGCGAAAAACAGACGCTGCCAGCGCTATATTTCCCTGCAAATACCGCATTCAGTCGCCGGCTCGCGACCGGAACGGCATCGCTGTGGCATGATACGGATGCCCAGGGGTTACTGAAGAGATCCACAGAGATCTCTTGGGGATTGGGGCGTGCACGGTAAGGCGAAGTCCATCGACATTGCATACCTGGCTGGCGTATCGCAGCCCACGGTGTCGCGTGCGTTACGCGGCAGCCCTAAGGTGAGCGCCGAGACCCGCCGCCGCATCGAGACCATCGCCCAGCAGCTGAACTACAAAGTCGACAAGAACGCGTCGAACCTTCGCAGCCAGCATTCGAACACGCTCGCATTGCTGCTGTTCGAGGATCCGACGCCTGACGATTCGCTGATCAATCCCTTCTTTCTCGCGATGCTTGGATCCATCACGCGAGCGTGCGCGCGGCGTGGCTACGACCTGCTTGTGTCCTTCCAGCAGCTCTCCGGCAACTGGCACGTCGACTTCGAGGACAGCCGCAAGGCGGACGGCATCATCCTCCTCGGCTACGGCGACTATGAGGATTACCGCTCGCGGCTCGATCGGCTCGTGCGGCAGGGGACGCACTTCGTGCGTTGGGGCGCGGTGCTCGAAGGGCAGCCGGGGCTTTCGATTGGCTGCGATAATTTTGGCGGCGGCTATCAAGCCGCACAGCATCTGATCAACCTTGGCCGGCGCAAGATCGCTTTCCTCGGCACAGCGTCGAGTCACTATCCGGAATTTCTCGAGCGTTACCGCGGCTGCATCGCTGCGCTCGAAACAGTCGGCGTTGCCGCCTCCTCCGCGCTGCAGGTCGATGCGATCACGTTGGAAGCCGCGGGACACGCGGCAGCCTGTGAGTTGCTTGCGCGGGGCGCGCCATTCGATGCAATCGTTGCGGCGAGCGACCTGATTGCGATCGGTGCACAGCGCGCACTGCAAGAGCATCAGATCAATGTGCCGGGCGATGTCTCGGTCGTCGGCTTCGACGATATTCCGGCGGCGAGTCTCGCGAGCCCGCCGCTTACGACCGTCATGCAGGACACGCGGGTCGCGGGCGAGATGCTCGTCGATAATCTATTGCGGCTGGTTCACAAGGAACCGATTCGCGAGACGGTACTGCCGACGCGTCTCATCGTGCGCCGCTCTTGCGGCGCTCACGACGCGCCCTGATTTCAATCGCTAGTTCTCGCCTGCCGGCCGCGGCACGCGCAGCACGAGCAGTCCTGCCAGCATGAAGCTCACGCCCCCGAGGATGAGCGCGTAGATCGGCTCTCCGTGGAAGAGCCGTTTCAGGAGCAACCCCAGCACGCTGGCGGCCACGAGCTGCGGAATCACGATGAAGAAATTGAAGATGCCCATGTAGAGGCCCATCTTCTGCGCCGGCACGCTATCCGAGAGCAAGGCATACGGCAGCGACAGTATTGATGCCCAGGCGAAGCCCACGCCCACCATGGAAAGCAGCAGCCAGTACGGATCGCGGATGAACTGAAAAGAGATGAGGCCGAGGCCACCGAAGAAAAGATTGATCAGGTGACTCTTGCGGATACCGAAGCGCGCAACCGCAAACGGAATCAGGGCCGCGGCGAGCGCCGCAAAACCGTTGTAGGCGCCGAAGAGCACGCCGACCCAGTTCGCCCCTTCATTGTAGGCGTCGGATTGCGCATCGCTCGTCCCGAAATGCACCTGCGTCACCGCCGAGGTGGTGTAGATCCACATGGCAAAGAGCGCAAGCCAGGAAAAGAACTGCACGGGAATCAGACGACGCATCGTGTGTGGCATCACTTGCAGCTCATGCATGATCGTGCCGAACATGCCGGCGCGATTCACCACGCCCTGCGTGAGCAGCGCGAATCCCCACAGGAGCGCGCCGGCACATACGAGGTAGAGCTGCTTGTCGAGCTTGAAGTAAGCGACGCTCGCAATGCTGGCGATACCGATCGCGCTCCAGAGGAGCCCGTCGCCGCGGCGTCGGCCAGCATCGCCGGCCGCGACTGACTCCGTTGTCGCAGGGGGCTCGGCATCACCGAACGCGCGCAGCTGCTCCGGTGGATATTCCCGCGAGCGCACGATCGTCCAGCCGACGGCCGCGAACAACGCGATGGCGCCTATATAGAACGCGTAGCGGACCGTATCCGGAATCGTCGTGCCGCCGGACGCAGCATCGACATGATTGCTGACGCCCATGTGCTCGAGGAGCCAAGGCAGCATGCTGGCAACGACGGCGCCGACACCGATGAAGAAACTCTGCATCGCGTAACCGGCCGGCCGCTGCGCTGAGGAGAGTTGGTCGCCGACGAATGCGCGAAACGGCTCCATCGAGATGTTGATCGACGCATCGAGCATCCACAGGAGCGCCGCAGCAACCCACAACGCCGGCGAGTGCGGCATCAGAATGAGCGCGGCGGACGCCAGAATCGCACCCGTCAGAAAATACGGCCGGCGCCGGCCGAGACGCGTCCAGGTTCGATCGGAGGCGTAACCGATGATCGGCTGCACCAGAAGTCCCGTGAGCGGTGCGGCAATCCAGAGCGCCGGAATGTCATCGAGGCTCGCGCCCAGGGACTGGAAGATCCGGCTGACATTCGCGTTCTGCAGCCCGAAGGCGAACTGCAGCCCCAGGAAACCCAGACACATGTTCCAGATCTGCCAGAAGGAGAGGAGCGGACGCATCGGGCCTGCGGCATGGGCGATCGGGCTCCCGGCTGTCGGGCTCGCGGTCGAGTTCATGTTGTTCTTCGCTTCAATCGGGTGGCGATGATCGTAGGTTTGAGCATAGGCGATTCTCCATGAATACGTATGCGCCCCGTTGGAATTGGACGGCGCTCGGCTGAGACTCCGGCCTTCACCATTCGGTGTGGGGGGGAACTAACGATGAAAGGGTCCAAGAAGGCGCCTGGAATAGACATGCGTACCACCGCGACAGGATGCGCGCTCCTGCTGCTCGCAGCCACGGGCGCAGCACAAGCGGCCGATACCGCGAGCTCGGACGAAGCAATCGAAACCGTCGTCGTTACCGGCATCCGGCACGCCATCCAGGGCGCGATCGAGGAGAAGAAGAACTCCGGCAGCATCGTTGAAGCGATCACGGCCGAAGACATCGGCAAGCTTCCGGATACCAGCATTGCGGAATCCATCTCGCGCCTGCCAGGCCTGACCTCGCAGCGCGCCAACGGCCGCGCCTCGGCGATCAGCCTGCGCGGTACCGATCCGGCATTCACGAGCGCACTCCTGAACGGCCGCGAGCAGGTCAGCACCGGCGACAACCGCAGCGTAGAGTTCGACCAGTACCCGTCCGAACTCCTGAGTTCCGTCGTCGTCTACAAGACGCCGGACGCGCAGCTCGTTGGCCAGGGCCTCGCTGGCACCATCGATCTGAGGACCACGCGTCCTCTCGACTACGGCAAGCGCGCCATCGTGTTCAACATCCGCGGCGAAAAGAATTCGAACGGGGATCTCGGCGCGAATTCGACCGACCACGGCTATCGCGCGAGCTTCTCCTACATCGACCAGTTCGCCGATGGCACCTTCGGCATCGCTTTCGGCTATGCGCGGCTTGACCAGCCGCTCGCGACGGAAGGCGTGGGCGCGTACGAGCCTTGGCAAGTGCGTAACGGCGAACACGCAACGGTTCCGAACGGCCTGTTCGTGACGGACGGCATGAAGATTCGAACCGACATGGGCAAGAATACGCGCGATGGCGCGATGGCGGCCCTGCAGTGGAAGCCGAGCGATTCTTTCTCGAGCATCCTCGACCTCTACTACACGAAGTCGAAGGAAACCGACGACGCCCGCAGTCTCGAGTGGAATCTCGGCAACTATCCAGCGACTACCGTGTATTCAAACCTGGTGGTCGTCGACAGCACGCTGGTCGGCGCGACCGTCGCCAACTTGCGCCCGCTCGCGCGCAACTTCCAGTTCGTCACGAATGACAAGATCGTCGCGACGGGCTGGAACAACAAATGGACCTCGGGCGACTGGTCCGTGGTCGGCGACGTAAGCTATTCGAAAGCCACGCGCGATCAGTTCCAGCCGGAGACCAACGCGCAGTTCGGCACGTGCGCAAACGGTAACGATCCCGCCTGTCTCGATACCGGCCAGTTCCTCCTGAGCGGCGGGGACCACATGCCGACAGCTTCGTTCGGCCTTAACTACGCCGATCCAACTGCTGTGGCCTTCGGACCGACCATTTACGGCGCCGGCTATGTCAAGAAGCCGCACGTCCAGGACGAGCTCAAGTCAGGCCGCATCGACTTCTCTCACAGCGGGGGCCACTGGCTCGACGGCATTTCGTTCGGCGTGAACTACGCCGACCGCAGCAAGGACAAGACCTCGCCGGAATCCAACCTCAACACAATCGCCGCAGGCGCCGTGTTCATCGCTCCGCAGTATCTCTTGTCGCCTACGAACCTCTCCTACGGTGGCGTCCCTGGCGCGCTGGCCTGGAGCGTGCCGGGCGTGCTTGCCGCCTACTACCAGCCGATCGTGTACGGCGATCCGAATTCGCTGCACTACCTGGTCGGCAAGTTCTGGACGGTCAACGAGAAGGTCGCGACGGGCTACCTGCGCGGCAACATGAACTACGAGCTGTCCCCGAACGTCACGCTCAAGGGCAATCTCGGCATTCAGGTCGTCAACACCGATCAGAGCTCCGACGCCGAGTTCCTGGACACGGGGAGCAACACGATTCGGCCGTTCACCGCGGGCCGCAAGTACACGGACGTCCTGCCGGCATTGAACTTCGCGTTCGTATTGCCCGGCGATCAGGCGCTGCGCATCGGCCTCGCCCGCGAGCTTGCCCGTGCGCGGATGGACCAGCTTAAGGCTTCGAGCGAACTGGGCTGCGGCGCGGGCACTGGAACGTGCGGCGGCGATCGCGGCAACCCATTCCTGTCACCCTGGCGCGCGGACGCGTATGACATTTCGTACGAGAAGTACTTCGGCACGAAGGGCGGCTACGTCTCCGTGGCGGGCTTCCTGAAGAGACTGAAGTCGTACATCTATCCGCTATCGGATGGGACTCACGATTTCTCGGACTTCATCGCCACCCTGCCGCCGGGCTACTTCAATCCGGGCGTTGTGGTGAACCCGATCGGCTCGCTCACCCAGCCTGTGAACGGCAATGGCGGTTCGGTCAAGGGCCTGGAGCTGTCGGTGTCGTTACCGGGTGAGATGTTCTCCGACTCGCTGAGCGGGTTCGGAACGATCCTCAGCATTTCGCAGACTTCAAGCGGCATCCAGATCACCGATACACCGGGCACGGGCACAACCTCCGGCACGGGCTTCGGAGTGATTCCGCTGCCGGGTCTGTCGAAGACCGTGTGGAACGCGACGCTTTACTATGAGAAGTACGGCTTCTCGACACGCATCGCGACGCGCTCGCGTTCCAAGTACATCGGTGAGATCACGAATTTCGCCAATGACCGCGCCTTCCGCTTCGTCAAGGGCGACACGATCACGGACTTCCAGATGGGCTATGAATTCGGCGACGGCCGTCTCCATGGCTTGTCGGTACTGTTCCAGGTCAACAACGTGACGAACGAGCCGTATGTCGCCTACGCCCTCGATGAGGCGCGTGTGATCGACTATCAGTCCTACGGACGGCAGTTCCTGTTCGGCATCAACTACAAGCTATAGTCCTGCCTTTGGCCCCCAAGGATTTCCCGCCGCCGCCTTCGGGCGGCGGGAGTCCGATCCCTGCACGCCGATGCGACACTCAGTCCTTCTTGCGCTCTTCGGCTTCGGCCTTGCGACGACGGCGTGCGGCGCGGAAAGCTATCGCGAGCGGCTGCCGCAGGATGAATTCGTCTATTTCCTGCTGCCGGATCGTTTCGATAACGGCGATCCGTCGAACGATCGCGGTGGCCTTGCCGGGGATCGGCTGAAGACCGGCTTTGATCCCACGTCGAAAGCATTCTATAACGGCGGCGATCTCAAGGGCCTCACCGCCCGCCTCGACTACATCCAATCACTCGGTGCGACAGCGGTCTGGCTCGCGCCGATCTTCAAGAACAAGCCAGTGCAAGGCGCGCTGGGCCATGAATCCTCGGGCTATCACGGTTATTGGGTGACCGACTTCACCCGAGTCGATCCGCATTTCGGCACGAACGACGACATGCACCGGTTCGTCGACGCGGCGCACGCGCGCGGCCTGAAGGTGTACCTCGACATCATCGCGAATCACACCGCGGATGTGATTGCCTACCGCGAATGCCCGACGTCGAGCTGTCCCTACCGCTCGCGCGCCGATTACCCCTACATGCGCCATGGCGGAGTTCACGGCGAAGCGATCAACGAAGGTTTCGCGGGCGATGACGCCGCCCATCAGACCCTCGATAACTTCGCGAAGCTCACGCGCGATGACTATGCGTACACGCCGTTCGTCCCCGCCGGCGAAGAGCACGTCAAAGTCCCCGAGTGGCTGAACGACCCGATCTACTATCACAACCGCGGCAACACGACGTTCACGGGCGAGAGCTCGGAGATGGGCGACTTCGGCGGGCTCGATGACCTCATGACCGAGAATCCGCGCGTCGTCGAGGGTTTCATCGACATCTTCGGCAGCTGGATCGACAACTATGGCGTCGACGGTTTTCGCATCGACACCGCGCGTCATGTGAATCCCGAGTTCTGGCAGGCCTTCGTGCCGGCGATGCGCGCACGAGCGGCGGCACACGGCATTGCACATTTCCATATCTTTGGCGAAGTCTTCACCGACAACGTCGACGTCGCCCTCCTCGCGCGGCACACGCGCGTCGACAAGCTGCCCGCGGTGCTCGACTTTGCGTTCACCAATGCCGTGCGCGCCACCGTCGCGGGCAATGCGGGCACCGACGTGCTGGCGCGGCTCTTTGAGGACGATGCGCTTTACGAAGGCGGCGCCACGGCTGCGCTGCAGCTGCCCACTTTCATCAGCAATCACGACATGGGCCGTTTCGCCTGGTTTGTGCGCAAGGCGCGCCCCAAGGCGAGCGACGCGGAAGTATTGAAGCGCGTGCTGCTCGCTCATGCGATGTTGCTGACGTTGCGTGGCGTGCCGGTCGTCTACTACGGCGATGAGCAGGGCTTTGCGGGCACGGGCGGCGATCAGGATGCACGGCAGGATATGTTCACGACCCAGGTGAAGACCTATCTCACGGACCGGCGCATCGGCGTCACACCGCAGCAGAGCAACTTCGACGAGCAGCATCCGATCTATCGCGAGATCGCGGAACTCGCGGCGTTGCGTGCGGCTAATGGCGCGCTACGCCACGGGCCCCAGACCGTTCGCAACTATTCCGAGAAGCCGGGCCTGTTCGCCGTATCGAGGCTCGACGAAGCGAGCGGCCATGAGATCGTCATCGCCTTCAACACCTCGGCTGCGCCGCTTACAGCGCGCGTGGAGGTGGCCACCAACTCGCAGCACTTCACCTCGCTTTATGGCACTTGCGCTGGCAGCGCCGTTGCGCCGGGGAGCTATGAAGTGACGCTCGCGCCGCTTGATTTCGTCGTCTGCATCGCCGGAGATGCGCGATGAGCGTACCCGCCAAGCCGCAAGCTCAGGGGCTCGCCAAGCGTGCCTGGTGGCAGGGAGCGGCGATCTATCAGGTCTATCCGCGCAGCTTTGCCGATTCGAACGGCGACGGCGTTGGCGACCTTCCCGGCATCACCGCGCATCTCGAACACATTGCCTCGCTCGGCGTGGCGGCGGTCTGGCTCTCGCCCTTCTTCAAATCGCCGATGAAGGATTTCGGGTACGACATCTCCGACTATCAAGACGTCGATCCGATCTTCGGCACACTCGCGGACTTCGATCGCCTCGTCCAACGCGCGCACGCGCTCGGCCTGCGCGTGATCATCGATCAGGTGTATTCGCACACCTCGGATCGTCATCCCTGGTTTCAGGAGAGCCGCGCGAGCCGCGACAATTCCAGGGCCGACTGGTACGTGTGGGCGGACGCCAAGCCCGATGGCACGCCACCCTCCAATTGGCAGTCCGTGTTCGGCGGACCCGCCTGGGCGTGGGATGCACGGCGGCGCCAGTACTTCCTGCATAATTTTCTGACCGAGCAGCCGGATCTGAACGTTCACAATCCGGCGGTGCAGGAAGCGCTGTTTGCCTGCGCGCGCTTCTGGCTCGATCGCGGCGTCGACGGCTTTCGGCTCGATGCCATCAACTACACGATGCACGACCCGTCGCTGCGCGACAATCCGCCGGCCCCCGCTGACGGCAAGCCGCGCACGCGGCCCTGCGACTATCAGATTCCGCTTTACAACAAGTCGTATGGGGACATTCCGCGCTTCGTCGAGCGCATCCGCCAGCTCACCGACAGCTACGGCGACCGCTTCACCGTGGCCGAAGTAGGCGGCGCGGACGCGGAAACGGAGATGAAGCGCTTTACCAGCGGCACGACGCACTTTCACAGTGCCTACGGCTTCAACTTTCTCTACGCCGATCGCCTGACTCCCGCGCTCGTCAAGCAGGCGGTCAACGCCTGGCCGGAGAGCGCCGGCATCGGCTGGCCGAGCTGGGCCTTCTCGAATCACGATGCGCCGCGCGCGGTCACGCGCTGGGCGAGGCCCGAGGATCGCGTAGCCATGGCGCGCCTGTGCATGCTGCTGCTCGCGTGCATGCGCGGAAACATCTTCATCTATCAGGGTGAGGAGCTGGGCCTGCCGCAGGCGAAGATCGCCTTCGAACAACTGCAGGACCCGGAAGCGATCGCGAACTGGCCTCTGACACTCGGCCGCGATGGCGCGCGCACGCCGCTGCCCTGGACCGCAAGCCTCGTGGCGCCGATTACCCAACAGGCACAGCCGTGGCTGCCGGTAGCGCCGGAGCATCTCGCGCTTGCCGTCGAGCTCCAGGAAAAGGACGTGAACTCACTCCTCTTCTATACGCGGCACGCGCTCGCGCTGCGCAAAGCCAACGAGGCGCTGGTAAGCGGCACTTTGCAGATCGTCGAAGCGTCCGAAGACATCCTCGCGTTCGAACGCCGCACGCGCGATCAGCGCCTGCTTTGCGTGTTCAACCTCGGCGTCGCCGCGCACACCTGGACCCCCTTGGGGTCTGACCCCCTGGGGTCTGACCCCAGGGGGTCAGACCCCAGGCGCGCCTGGCGCGTGATCGAACGATTGGGTGCGGTCGAGGACTGGAAGCTGCCGGCACTCTCAGGATTGGTCGCCGAAAGGACGGGCTAAGCCATGCTGCGAACCCTCGTCGCGCTCGTATTGACGATCATCGCCACGGTCGCCTGCGCCGAGAGCGCCGCTACGATCGACTCGCCTGGTCACGTTGTCAGTGTCACGGTGAGCCTCAATGGCGAAGGGCGGCCCGAATACACCGTGTCGCGGCACGGGAAGCTGGTGATCGGCGAATCGCGGCTCGGATTTCTCTTGAGCGATGCGCCGAAACTCGAGCGCAATTTTGCGCTCACCTCGAGTGCCACCCGGTCCGTCGATGAAACCTGGGAG
>JBGPLJ010000020.1:0-21232 GCA_041486385.1 Steroidobacteraceae bacterium | reverse complement strand
GCCAGCGCGTGCGGCTCCGGCCGATCGTGCAGCCGCTGCGACAGCGCGAGCAGGTCCAGTACTTCCGGCCGTTCGAAATGCGCGAGATCGATGAAGCGCTTCATGGCGGCAACTTCGCGAGAGTCGCCGCGAGATGCGCGATGTGGGCGCTGCCGAGCGTGTAGGCAGGCAGCAGCCGCACGATATTCGGATCGCTCGCGGTACCCGCGAGAATGTCGTGCTGCAGAAGCTCGGCCTGCACTTCCTTGCCGGGTCGTCGCGTGCGCAGACCCAGAAGCAAGCCTGCGCCCTGAGTACCGATCACCGGGCCCGCCACGCAGCTTGCGCGGATTTCATCGGCGCGCGCGCGGACATTGGCGAGGAGATGCTCAGATTCGATTATTTCGATCACTGCCTCGATGACTGCGCAGGCCATCGGCCCGGCGCCGAACGTCGTGCCGAGCGCATCGAGCTTGAGCGCGGACGCGACGGCATCGGAGAGCAGCAGCGCGGAGCATGGGAAACCGCTGCCCAATGCCTTGGCCGTGGTGATCATGTCGGGCGTAACGCCGTACATGTTCGCGGCGAACGGATATCCCGTGCGGCCCATGCCGCACTGAACCTCATCGAAGATGAGGACCGCGCCGATTTCATCGCAGCGGGCGCGCAGCGCCGCCAGAAACTCTCTGCCGAGATCGACGGCGCCAGCGAGTCCCTGCACAGGTTCCACAATGACCGCCGCCGTGCGGCTGGTCACCTGCTCGGCGATCGCTTCGAGAGAACCCCGTGCGATGAAGCTCACGTCAAACGGCGTGCGTGGAAATCCATACCACTTTTCTTTTGCGCCCCAGGTCACCGCACCGGCCGCAGCGGTCCGGCCGTGAAAGCCGCCTTCGACCGCGGCGACGTGACTGCGGCCCGTCACCTTGAACGCCATCTTCAGGGCGTTTTCGTTGGCTTCGGCGCCGCTATTGACGAAGAAGACGGTATCGAGGCCGAGACCGCAGAACTGAACCAGACGACTGGCTGCGCGAACGCGCACTTCCATCGCGACGGCGTTGGTCTGAAACAGGACCTCACGCGCCTGATGCTCGAGCGCCGCGAGCCAGCGTGGATGCCCGTAGCCGAGTGCCGCAACCGCGTGTCCGCCATACAGATCGAGAATTCGCCGCCCATCACGCGTGTTGAGGTACACGCCCGCGGCGCTCACAACCTCGATCGGATACTGCGCGAAGACGGGCGCGAGGTGATCGCCTCTTGCTCCCTCGCCCCCGGCAGGGGGAGAGGGTTGGGGTGAGGGGGCCATCTTTGCTGCGCTCATCACGTCCACCCCGGCGCAGGCGCAGTCAGCCCGGCTGTCTCAGCAAAACCCAGCATGCGATTCATCCATTGCACGGCGCCGCCCGCGGCGCCCTTGTTGAGATTGTCGAGGACGGACATCACGACGACTGTGCTGCCATTCGTGACCGCTGAAATGTGCGCGTAGTTGCTCGCCACGATGTCCTTGATGCGCGGTGGCTGCTCGAGCACGCGCACGAAGGGGTGGCCCAGATAGAAATCGCGCAGCATTGCGAGCACGGTTTGCGTTGTCAGGCGCTTCTTCGCTGCTGCCTGCACGGTCGCGTGTATACCCCGGGCGAAAGGTCCCGAGTGCGGCACGAATGCGATCTCCGCATCGACGCCCGATGCCGCCTTCGCGCATGCAACGATCTCGGGCGCGTGCCGATGACCCAACGCATTGTAGGAATAGTAGTCGCTGTGCCTGAGCGGATGGTGGGTGCCGTCGGTTGGCTTGCGCCCGGACCCCGTACTGCCCGTCACCGCGGATATGAAGAGACGCGGCTCCGCGATATCGAGCGCCAGCAACGGCACGCTCGCGAGCAGCGCAGCGGTCGCGAAGCAGCCCGGGTGAGCGACGTGCGGCGTGTTGAGTTTCGGCAGATGCTCCGGCACCGCGCAGGTGAATTGACCGAGGCGCGCGGGCGCCCCGTGCGCGTGGCCATAGATGTTCTGATACGTGCTCGCGCTCGAGTGGCGAAAATCCGCCGAGATATCGACGACGCGAAGATCGCATTTGGCGCCGGCCGCGCTCGTCAGCAGACGATCGATGAGAGCCGCTGCGGCGCCATGAGGCGCGGCGGAAAAGAGCGCTGCATGACGGCTCTCGCCGAGCATCGTCGCGATACTGCCGATGCTTGCGAACACCGCGTCCGGATACGCGGCGCCGAGGTGCGGGAACGCCTTCGCAATGCGCTCACCGGGCTGGCTGTCCGAGATGGCGCCAGCGAGCTCGAGCTCGGGATGTCCGGCAATAAGCCGCAACAGCTCACCGGCTACGTAGCCAGTGCCGCCGAGCACGAAGGTCGGTGTGCGTTTGCTCATTCCGCGCCAACAGCCATCTGCGGCGCACGACCAAGGCCGAGAATCTCAATCAGATGATCGCCGAGCGCAGCTCCCGACGTCAGCGCATTGAAGGCCGGTACGCCTGTCTGCGCGAGGATAATGTCGACACCAACCGCGTTGTCGGTCGATGGCCCCGTCACGGCCGCCGGCGTGATGCCGAACTTTTCCTTCAGCAACCGCACTCCGCCCCAGGCGGCGACCGGATCATTCGCGGACAGCACGACGGCGGTCAGCGAATTGCGGATATCTTCGCTCGCGAGAATCGCGTCGACGCCGTAGGCGCCGAGAATGCCGTCGCCCAGCTCAAACACGATGACATCCGGTTTGCCGCTCGCCATTTCCGTCAGGAGAGTTCGCGTCAGTGCGGGTCCTGTCCTGGGTGACGTCGTGACCACGCCGAGATCCGTGAAGATCATCGAACGGCGGGCACCCGCATCTTCCATCGCCAGCACGTCACGTCGCAGCGAGACACCCGTTGCTTTGAAGGCGTCAACCACGAGTCCGCGGTGGCGCATGCGGCTCACAATCGAGCACGCCGCCGCCGTCTTGCCGGCCTCCATGCACGTGCCCGCCAGCGCGACGACGGGGATGCCACGCGTGTTGAGCACGGCACCGTAGTCGAGCGTCTTGTAGCCGACTCTCGCCGGCACGCCGATGCGTTCGCCCAGATAGGGAAACGTCAACACCACGCCGAGCACGCGGCAGTCGAAGGGTTTGCCCTTGTCGGGGTTCACCGAGTCGCAGATGCCGAGCACACCGCCGATATTCAGGAGTTGAATGATGTCGCCCGGCACGAGCGCTTGCGGCAGATGTCCGGAATAGCCGAAGAGCGCCTTGCGATGGCCGAGCGCGCCGACGATCACGTCGCCCTTCGACACCTTGGCCATGCGGCCACTCGTGAGTTCGAGCGTGTTGTAGGTCGACTTGTTGGTGAGCACTTCGACGACCAGAGCGACGCCTTCCTCGCAGGGAATCTCCGAGGCGATGCGCAGCTCATGCGTGAGTCCGCAGGCCTGCGTGACGGAAGCGATCTTGTCGACGACGACGGATTTCATCATGGGGCCATTCCTTACCTTATTTGGATCCCTTGCCCGCTCGCGTGTAAAAAATCCCCGGCAGCGCGAGCATCTTCGAAAAGCCGAGGGCATCGGTCGGCGTCCACTCGCCGGCCGCTTCGCCATAGACGCCTTTCGAGGCGGCCATGAGCGAGTAGGGCGAGGTCACGCCTTCAACGAATGCGTGACCGGGTCGCAGCAGAATCTTGACCTCGCCACTGACGCGCGCCTGCGAGGAAACAAACAGCGCTTCCATGTCGCGGCAGACCGGATCGAGCAGCTGACCTTCGTGTACGAGATCACCGTAGGGACCCGCAAGCGATTCCTTGATACGCGCCTGACGGCTCGTCAGCACGAGTTTCTCGAGCTCGCGATGCGCGTTGAGCAGGATCTCGGCCGCCGGGGCTTCAAAGGCCACGCGTCCCTTCGTGCCGATGATCGTGTCGCCCAGGTGAACGCCACGGCCGATGCCGTAAGCCGCGCCCTGTGTCTCGAGTTGCTCGATGGCTTCGACCGCTGACATTTCGATACCGTCGAGCCGCGCCGGTATGCCCTTCTCGAAGCCGATCACATGCCGTTGCGGCGCTCGCGGATTTGAAAACGCTGTGCGCGATAGCACCCAGGCATCGTCCGGAATGCTGTCGGACGATGTCAGCGTTTCCTGGCCACCGATCGTGACGCCCCAGAGTCCGCGATTCACCGAATAGGCTGCGCCGTAGGGCGGAATCGGGAGCTTCCGATCTTCCAGGTACTTGAGCTGCTCGGGCCGCTTGAACGCGCGATCGCGTACCGGCGCAAGAATCTCCAGTTCAGGCGCAATAGTGCGCAGCGCGACTTCGAATCGCACCTGATCGTTGCCCGCGGCCGTGCAGCCGTGGGCGATCGTGTGCGTGCCGAGCCGTGGCGCCATGCGGGCGATGGTCTGCGCCTGCACGACGCGTTCGGCGCCAACGCAGAGCGGATATAGCTGACCGCGGCGGACGTTGCCCATGATGAGATACTTCAGTACTTGCTCGAAGTAGACCGCGCGCGCGTCGACCAGATGGTGCTCGCGTGCGCCAAGCGCGCGGGCGCGCTCCTCCAGTGTCTTCGCAGCCGCGGTGTCGATGCCGCCCGTGCCGACCGTCACCGTGATGATGGGCCGGCCATAGGTTTCCTTCAGCCACGGCACGAGAAAGGACGTGTCGAGCCCGCCGGAAAAAGCGAGGAGGATGGGCTCGTCGCCCGATGGTTGTGTCAATGCCATGGAGAAGCTCAGACGTTGAAGATGGAACGCAGGCGGTCGATGACGCGGTGCTGTTCGCGCGAGCCGTTCGTCGCGATGAAGATCGTGTCATCGCCTGAAATCGTGCCGACGACCTCGGGCCAGGCGGCACGGTCGACCGCGAGGGCGACGCTCTGTGCCGAGCCCGTCGATGTGCGCACGACGGTTATGATCGCGCCGGCCGGCCGCACTTCGCGGACGAAGCCTGCGAGCGCCGCGAAGTCGTCATGCGTCGGCGCATGTTCGCTCGGCGGCAGGATATAACGATCGCCCATCTTGCCAACGCCGAGTTCCTTGAGATCGCGGCTGACGGACGATTGCGTGGCGTCGTGACCCTGCTTCTTCAGCAGCCGCACGAGTTCCGCCTGCCGGGCGACCGTCTGCTCCTTGAGGATGCGGACGATTGCGACCCGGCGCGCGCCGTTGGTCTCCATAGCCATAGCTCGAACACGCTCACCTGTGCATAAAGTTGCGGTATTGTGCATAAATATGCAACGGCGGTCAACAACTGAAAACAGGCGCCGGGGAATTCGTTATGCTCTGCCGCCAGATTCTTGCGGAGGCTGCATGCTCGAGACTGTGGTGGTGGAGACCGGGCGCGATCCGACCGGCACCGTTGTGTGGATGCACGGGCTGGGCGCGGATGGTCATGACTTCGAGCCGATGGTGCCGGATCTCGTGGCGCCGGGGGCGCGCGCGCTGCGCTTTGTGTTTCCGCATGCGCCGGTGCGGCCGGTCACGCTCAACAATGGCTGGGAGATGCGCGCCTGGTACGACATCTACGGCCTCACGCGTGACCATCGGCAGGACGAGAAGGGCATGCGCGCATCCGGTGTCGCAATCGAGGAGCTCCTGCGCGCCGAAATCGGGCGTGGTGTGCCAGCGGCACGAGTAGCTCTCGCCGGCTTCTCCCAGGGTGGTGCCATGACGCTGGTCACCGGACTGCGCTTTGCGGAGCGGCTCGCGGGTCTGATCGCGCTTTCGTGCTATCTGCCCCTCGACGGCACGCTCGCAGCGGAGCGCTCACCCGGCAATGTCGCGACGCCGATCTTCATGGCCCATGGAACGGGCGATCCGACGGTGCCATATGCATTGGGGGATGCTTCACGCGAGACGCTGATCAAACATGGGTATCGCGTCGAGTGGCACAGCTACCCGATCGGTCACGGCGTCGGGCCGCAAGAGATTGCCGATATCCGCGCGTTCCTGGAACGCGTGCTCCCTTAGGCCGCTACTTCTCGATCGTATAGACTATGTCGGCGCTGCTGTTCGCGCCCGACTCGGTCTTGAACGTCCATCGATCGCCGAGCGTGTACCGCAGTTTGACAGTGTTGATTGACTCCGTGAGCGACACGCCGTAGCTGATGTAAATACGGGGCGAGAGGTATTTGCCAAGTACGACCGACGTGTCGTTCTGCCGATCCGATTCCACCGTGATGTCTTGAAGCCCAAGCTGCGCACCGAGCTCGGAAGCAAGAATGGCGCCGCCCTGCGCGAGAATCTGATTGCGCCCGCCGCCCACTTGAGTGGCTGCGTTCCCCTGCACCGACTCGAGCGTTCCGCCGGCGACCAGCAACGACACGATCTGTGTCTGCGAGATCGGTGGATCGGAGAAGAACGAGAGACGTGGTTCGCGCAGTGTTCCGCGAACATATGCACCAGCCACGATATCGGGCAGGCGTTTGACCGCTCTGATGTCGACGCCGGGATTGGAGAGCGGCCCGCCGTTAAAGAGAAGGCGTCCGCGCTCGATATCGAGGCGCCGCGCCAGCACTGTGTACGTGCCCTTGTCGACTTTGAGCTCACCGACGCCCGTGTCCGGATCGTCCGGGCTCGACGTTGCCGTCACGCTGCCCGAGAGCTTGCCGGCGAGGCCATAGGATTCGATGTTGACGTCCGCGCCGAGCACGAGCTTCAAGCGGCTATAGACCTGAAAGCGCTGCTCCGGTGGAATTACGCGAGCGCCGACGATGACTTCGTCGGACGAGGACAGCACGGCGCCCGTCAACTGAACGGGCGCGATGCGCGCATAGGGCACCGTGACCTCGCCTGAAACGTCGATGCGCCGGCCGTCAACCTTCATCAGGAGTTCTGGCGTGGCAACGATGCGTACTTCGGGCACGTTCACTACACTCAGGTTGCTGCCGGAAAATTTGAGTTCGCCGTGCGGCTGGCTCGCGCTCCACGCAAGCTGGCCTTGAATAGCGGCTTGTCCCGTACCGGCATGAGTGACGCCGTCAATGTCCAGCTTGTTGCCGCTCAACTTCGCCGTCAACAGCGTGTCGCGCAGCTGCAGATTGATCTGGTAGAGGTCGATCGCTTGCGCGTTGAGTTGCACCGTGCCGTCGAAGTTCGGCGTGCGTGGCGTGCCGCTCAGCTTGAACTGGGTGTTGAGCGTGCCGTCGACGCGGTCGACTTCGGTGACAAAGAGGGGAATCAGGCCGAGTTCGTGCACTTCGGCGCGCAGCGCACCGGTCAAGGTCTGGTCCATCAGCTCCCGATCGGGCAGGCGTGTGAGGGCGACGTTGGCATCGACGAAGGTCTTCGCCGTCGCTCGAATTCTCAGCACCCCCGTGAAGCCCTCCGGCATCGCGCTGAACTCTACATGCTCCTCGCCGAGCGTCAGCGTCTCGAGCTGGCCACGCTGCAGGCGGTAATGAAACACCGCATCGCTCAGGTCGACGCGACCGGCGCCCGTCCAAGCAGTGCCAGGTGTGCCCGTCGCATTCACCTGCATGGCGAGGTGACCCGAAAATTCCGGCCGGCCGGGCAGACCCTGGCCGAGGAGTTTGAGCCGCATGCTCGTCGCTGAAGCCTTGAGAGACCACGCGCCGAGCTCATCGAGATTGCCCTCAGCGCAGAAGCGCTCATCATTGGCAGCGATGCAGGCAGTCGTCAGTTTCAGGCGATCGCCGCCGACCAGCAACTGAGCGGGCGTGGCGAGCTGCATATGCGGGCCATCGGGTGCATCGAGCGTCCAGCGCTCAAGGCGAGCTGCCCACACGGCGGCCGAGTAGCGACCGTGACCTCCAAGCTCCATGCGCGTACCGGCTACCTGCGCTGCGATGTTCCAGTCGTGCGCGTCGGTCGTTCCGGCGAGCGCGGCAGTCAGCGTGTCGACGCTGTGATCGGACCAGGAAATATTCTGTGCTGTCAGGCTCGCCCTCGATGGCGCGCCATTCTTGAGATCGATCTTGATGTCGGCAGCGAGTTGTTGCGCCGAGAAGGCAAGGTACTTGAGTGCGCTCGCGTCGACGTGGGCGTTGATCGCAAACGCGCCGTTCGCACCGACGAGTGAGCCCGTCGTATTGATGCGGCCTGCTGCGTGGGGAAGTGTTTTCGCAAGGTCCTGGCTCGAGACCGTCCATCGCAAGGCAACTTCCTTCGTTAGGCTGCCGTCGAGCCGCACATGCGTGGATCCGAGGTCGACGGCGACGCGGTCGAACCCGAAGCCGTCAGCGAGCTGGCGCACCGCGCCGCTTCCCCGCAACGTCTGCGCACGCAATTTGCCGCGCACACTTTCAACGTCAACGGTCCACGGGCCATCCTCTTTCAGACTGGGCGCTTGTGCATGCAGAGAGAAATCGAGCGATCCGGGCCAGGACTTCACCCAGTCGGCCGGGTTGAGTCTTCTGCCCCGTGCGGTGACGTTCCAGCCCGGATTTGCGCCGTAGCGCACTTCACCCTGTGCATCGACCACGCCCCGCAGCCACGTTGCGTGCGCCGCCTCAATTCCGATGCGTCCGCTTGCGATTTCGCCGGCCGATGTGAACTGTGCTGCCGGCAAGTCTCGTACACGCAATTCTCCGGACGCCTTGAACTTGAGCGGCCAGTCGCCCGTCAAGGTGCCCTGGCCCGTGCGAGTTGCGACGGTCGGCGTACCGCGAATCGGCCACTGCAGCTGCTGCCACGTTGCGGTGAAATCGAGCCGCGGTTGTGCGGCAGTGAGCGTGATGGTTCCATGCGCGAGCAGTTCGCCTCGCAATTGCTCGGGACCGGCCGCAAGTTCGTCAAAGTAAAGCACGCGACTTTGATAGCGTCCCCGATAGCGAACGCGCAGCGGGCCTGTCGCGATGTCGCGCGGCGTTACCTTGCCCGATGCGAAGAAGCCGTCGTGATTTCCGCCGATGTCGAGCAATGCCGATGCCGGCCCGAGCGCTGCGCCGGGTTTCCATGCCTTGACGTCAAAATCCGCGACCGCGAGCGTGCCGTGCAAGCGCCAGGACTTGGTGAGGTTCGTGAGCTCCCCGCGGCTCGTCGCATGAAAGGGCGCGGCAAAATCGGTCCCATAAGCCAGACGATTGAGGTCGCCTTCGATCTGAGCGTGGCCGCGCCACTGCGGTTGCTGTCCCGGAGTGAGCTGCCAGTTAAGATCGCCCGCGAGCGCAATGGGGTCTGCCGCGTACAACCTGACGCTCCCGCGGCCGCTCAGAAACTCCGAGTGAGCATCAAGGTTCTCCGCGACGATGCGATCGGAGTAGAGATGCGCTTGCATCGTCGCGTGGTCGTAGATGAGATGCGTACCGTTCGGCAACTCGATATCGATGTTGCGCGCGTCGAGCTCGGCGACGTGGAGCCGCAGCAGGCGTGGCAGAAACTTGAGCGGCGACTTGCTCGTCGACTCGTGTCTGCGCACGATTACCCGGACACTGCCGACGCTGAGATGCCTGAGCGATATCGACCCACCTACCAGATGCCAGAAGTCGGCAGCTCCGGCGATGTCCCTGATATCGACATCGGCGTGATCGTTCTGCACGCTGACTTCGCGGACCGCAAAGCCGTCGACGAGCGTACCGCGGGCGTCAGCGATATGAATCTTCGTCGTCTTCAACGGCGCGGCATTCACCGTCGCAACGATCCAGCCGAGGCCGGTCTCGGTCGCGCCAAGAAGCCAGGCAAGCGCCGTCATTACCAGCAGCAGCGCCGCGACGCCGATTCCAATACGTATGAGCCAGCGCTTCATTTGATATTCGGCGTGATGTTCAGGTGCAGGCGCGGGCCGAGGCCGCTCTGGGACAACGCCTGCGCGACATCGAGGCCTATGCTCAAAATGGGCAGCTTGTAGCGCAGGCCGATGCCGACGGAATACTCGAGTGGATCGCTCAGATTGTTGACCGCGTTGCCGGCGTCGACGAACGCGGCAATCGCAAAGCGCCTCGGCAGATCGCGCTCGATTTCGAGACTGCCGACGATGAGATAACGGCCGCCGACCTTGTTGCCGGCCGCGTCGACCGGTGAGAGTTCGTTGAGGCCGAAGCCGCGAACACTGCGGTCGCCGCCTGCAAAGAAACGCTCCGACGCCGGCAGCTCGGAGAAGTTTCCGACGAGACTCAAGCCGAGCTCACCGCGCGTGATCAGATGCCAGCGCGTGCTCAGGTCGAAGCGCTTCTCGTCCTGCACGTCCAGGCGCAGATAGTTCGAGTCGGAGCCAAGCGCGTGATGTGAGCCTGTGAGCTCCGCGTAGAAGCCGCCGCCGACAAACGGCTGCGCCAGCATGCGGCTCGCGAGCGGCGCGAAACTGATACCCGGAATCACGAGATTCGCGGTGGAGCGTTGGGTCGAAGTCTCAGTCGTGGTGTGAGTGAAACGCACGAACAGCACGCGCTGCCAATGCCCGAGTGCCTGCGTGAGACCGGGGCGCAATTCGACTGTACTGGTATCGACGTCCGCCAGCTGCTGCGTGCCAATGGTTGCGTCCAGGCTCAGTTTCTCGAATGCCGGATCGCCGATCGGAATCAGGTACTGCCCGTCGATTTCGCGCGTGATCGATGAGGCCTTGATCGTGACCCGCGATCGATGGCCGGCCTGGTTGATGCGACGATCGTCCCAGCCGAGCGTGCCACGAAACTTCGTGTCCGTACCGTAGCCGAAGCCGATGGAGTAGCGATTGCGCCTCACGGGCTCGGCGCGAATGTTGATCGGAACCGTGAGGGTCTTGGGATCGCGATCGCCGGGTGAGACTTCGACCACCGAGAAGTACTGGCTGTCATCGAGAGCGAACTGCGTACCAAGCACCGCAAAGGCGTCGTAGTAGTCGCTCTCGTGATAGCGCAGGTATTTTCTGAAGAGCCTTTGGTCGATGACATCCTGCTCGATCATGGTCTTGCCGAAGTGGTAGCGCGGTCCGGTGTCAAGCTCGAGCCTGGCATTCGCAACGTGGGCTGCCGGGTCGACGCGCAACTCGTTGGCGAGGAAACGCGCGTCGAGGTAGCCGATGGCTGCCGCCGTCCGCTGCAATTCGCCTTTGGTTCGGTCGTATTCGGCGTGATTCAACCGTGTCCCGGCGCTCAGGCTTGATTGCTCGATGACGTGGCGGAGGGCGGCGTCATCGGCGCCGGGCCCTGTGACAGTTACGTCGGCGCTGGCGAGAATCACGGGAGTTCCGGGCTCGATGCGCAGCAGCACGCGCCAATCCCTGCCATTCGGCGTCAGGTGACTGCGAACGCGCGCGTCGTAGTAGCCAAACGGGCGCAACGCGTCTTGCGCCTCTTCCGTTGCACGTTGAAACAATCGCTCGATCATCGCAGCGTCGAGATCATCGCGCTGCGCATAGCGCTGCAAGCTGAGATACGCGAGCACGTTGTCTCGCATCGGACCTTGTACGCCTGTGACTTCGATGCGGATATCGGCGCGCGCCTGCGCGCAGGCAAGCGCGAGGAGCGCCGCGGCTATACATATGTGCCGTGCCGTGTCAGAGCTGAAATTCAAAATCGTCCCGTCCGATCAGACGACCTGAAGCGTCGTAGCGTTGTTCTTTGGCGTTGACGGCGCCATCGTGACCGATGAAAACCAAGGTCGAGCTGCGCGTGCCGTAGCGTTCATTGACGATGAAAGGCGCCGACAATGCGCGCTCGAGTTCGCGCGCGAGTCTCGGTTCGCCGTCGTCCTCAGTGCTCCGCAAGCCATCGCCCGCTGTCGGTTCACGGTCGGTCAGCATGGCGAACAGCGCCTCGCTCCCGAGCGTCGCGCTGCGCAGCACTGCTTCGAATCTTGTACGTGTACGTGCGAGCTTGGGCCAGGGAGTGTCGAGCAGATGGTTGCTCAAACCGTGAATGCCGGGGCCGAGTTCGCGAGCGGGCTGTGGCGCGCGGTTTGCCACATATAAGAGGTGGCTCGCATCGCCTGCCAGCAGATTGAAGCCTGAATATTGACCGGCTTGTGGAGCAAGGCGCCCGGCAAAGTCTCGCGCCGAATGCGTGGCGCCCAGAAAATCGGGGATGAGCCCACCGCGCGATGGCGCACCCCTCATGGGCCCCTGCAGGTCGCGGTAGTTCGTTACGACGCCGAACCGGCCATCTCGGCCGACGGCGAGCCAGGCGCCGCCCGCCTCGAGATCGCGACCGCCGAGGATCTCCGGCGCGGCCCACCAATGCATCGCCGCAGCCGGCCGCGCGTGAAATTCATCGCGGTTGGCCGCAAGTACGACGCGATATCGCGGGTGGTGATTCCAGGCGAGGACCAGCAGGCACATGACGAGATTGTAAGGTGTTGACGCTCACCGAAGCCGTCCCCTTTCGGGGAGCGGCCCTACGGTGCCATTATGCGGTCCGCAATTGGAGGAGGTTCGCAATGTCTCTGGGTAACCGTTGCTGGAAACACACTGCGCTTGCCGCCGCGATCGCGCTGCTTTGGGCCACCTTCGGCTCATTTGCTGCGGCCGCTGAAATGCAGCGGAACGGCATTCGGGTCACATGTCTTGGACACGCGACCTTTCTGATCCAGTCGAGCGGCGGCACGCGCATCATGATCGATCCCTGGTTGCGCAAGAATCCGGCCACTCCCGTTGAGCTGAAGGATCCGACGCGCTTCCGCCTGGACGCGGTGCTCGTGACCCACTCGCACTTCGATCACGCCGCCGACGCGGTTGAGATCGCAAAGTCCGCGAATGCGCCGCTCATCAGCGCAGCTGAATGGGTCGATGAGCAGCAACTGCCGGACAATTTGAAAATGGGCGGCAACGTCGGCGGCACGTTCAAGATCAAGGACATCACTGTGCATATCGTGCCCGCCATGCACTCGAGTGCACCCAGCGGCCGGCCGATCGGCTTCGTGCTTACCTTTGCAGACGGACGTTCGCTCTATCACACCGGCGATACCTGGATATTTGGCGACATGGCGCTCATCCAGGAGATCTATCACCCGAACATCATTCTGATTGGCGTCGGCGGCGGTCCGTATGGCGAGGATCCGGCGACGGCGCGCCTTGCCATCGAGAAGTACTTCAAACCGCAGGTGATTGTTCCGATGCATTTCGGCACGTTTCCGGTGCTCGCGCAGCAGCCGGAGGTCGATGCCGTGTTCGCCAACGACAAGCGCGTGGTGAAAATGAAAGCTGGAGACGTGCAGGATTTCTAGCCCACGTGCCCGCGAGATCGGAAGTCCGGACACGTGTCTTTACCCTGACACTGCGTCCCAGGCCGTCTTGGCGATGAGAGTTGCGACAACGGCAAGGAACACGACACGAACGAATCTCGCCCCGCGCTTGAGGGCGAGGCGTGTGCCGAGGAGGGAGCCCGCGACATTGCACACCGCCATCAACAAGCCGTAGAGCCACAAGAGTTCGACGCGCGAGGCGAACAGCAGCAACGCGGCGGCATTGGTGGCGACATTCAGCAGGCGCGCCGCCGCCGCCGCGCGCAGGAAATCGAAGCCGAACACCCGCACGAACATGAACATGAAGAAGCTGCCGGTACCGGGACCGAAGAATCCGTCATAGAAACCTATCGCGGCGATCATCAACACGGCCAGCCACCAGCGACCGCCGCTCATCGCCCGCGGCGCGTGCTGCTCGCCGAAGTCGTGATGCAGGAACGTATAGACGGCAACGATGCTCAAGAGGAGCGGCACCAGCGGCCGAAAGATCTGCACTGGAACGCGCGTAACGACGTGCGCTCCGAGCAACGAGAAGACGAGCGCGAGAGCCGCCGCTGGCAGCAGCAGGCGCCACTGAATGCGCACGCTGCGCGCGTACCGCGCGACCGCGGTTGCCGTCCCGCAAATGCTGGCGACCTTGCCCGTGCCCAGCACCGCAGCCGGGAGTTCGCGCGGAAAGGCCGCGAACAGGGCGGGAACCATGATAAGGCCACCGCCACCGACCATCGCGTCGACGAACCCCGCGCCGAACGCGGCGGTGAGCAAAGCAGGCAAGGTGGCAATCAGCATCAGAGTTTGAGGTGCGCGCTCACCGGTTCGGTCAGGTGCGCGATCGCGTTTGCGTAGTAGCGCACGACCGCGACTTCAGCGGGATTCAGTCGGTAGCGGCCGTCTTCCTCGACCACCAGATTTCTCAGTTTCAGCATCCTCAGGCCCACGAGCACCGAATAATCGGCGTCGCTCCGTGGCACGTACACGTGCGCACCCAGTGCTTCATAGCGGCGCTGCAGTTCGAGCGCACGCGTTCGGATTTCCTCTTCAGACAGTGCCAGCTCTGGCGCATCGATGAAGACGTGTGCGACGAGCGATACCGGTAGCACCGGCACGACATGACCGACGGCATTCATCAGGTCAGCCGCGAGCTCCGTCACTCGTTGGAAACGCTCTGCGCGATCGAGCTTGGACGGGTCCCAGCCGGCGCGGGCGAGGTAGGAACGCAGCGAAATCGGCGCGCCAAAATTTGCGCACGCATAGCCGAAGCGGTACCAGCGGCCGCGAAGACGGAGCCAGAGCTGAGAAACTATGAAGGCGAGAGCGTTGCGGACGGCGGCGATTCCCGAGCGGCGCTCGTCTTTGGAACCACTCTCGGCGAGGAGCGTGCGATCCTCCAGCACCCGGTCGTAGTTGAGCCCGACGGGCACGAACACGATGTCGCGCTCGCCTGCGGGATCGTAGGCTCGCAGCATGTAGTCGAGAAGACCGGTCTTCGGAGGGCGCAACAACCCGTCGCGCGTCAGTCCGCCTTCCGGAAAGATCGCCTGCACCGCGCCACCATCGATTGCCATCTGCACGTAGCGTTCAAGGACGCGCCGGTAAAGCTCGTTTCCAGATCCGCGGCGCACGAAGTAAGCGCCCAGCGAGCGAATGATCTGCTGTATGGGCCAGACTCGCGCCCATTCGCCGACGGCGTAGCTCAACGCCACGCGCTTGCTCGCGAGGTACGCGACCAGAATGTAGTCCATGTTGCTGCGGTGATTCATCACGAACACCACGCTCGCGTTCGGAGGTATCTGACGCAGCGCTCGCGTGTCCGCGTGCCCGAGACGCACGCGGTAGAGCATGTTCACGATCGCGCGGCCGATGCGGTTGCCCAGCCGAAAATAGAGATAGGCATTGAACGCCGGCACGATCTCGCGCGCATAACGCCGCACCTGGCGCAGCGCGATTTCAGGTGGAACGCCCGCGCTTTCGCAGTAGCGCGCGAGTTCGCGCAGTACCTTCGGATCGTAGACGAGACGATCGACCAGAACCTCGCGTTTGGTCATTGCGATCGTCGGGATCTTCAAATGCAGTCTCTGGTTGAGACTGGTCGCAAGCTTGTTGATACGCCGGCGAAAGAACCAGCGTACGCCAGGCAACAGCAGCCGCGACGCGAGGAACCACGCGCACACAGCGCCACCTGCGAGCGCGAGCCACAACGGGAGTTCGACGGTCGCGGTCATGTCACGGGCGCTTGATTTCCCAGATCTGTGCGCCCGGAGTATCGCGCAGCGACTGCTGCGAGCCGCTGTTGTACCAGTCTTCGATGAGTCGATACGAAATGGACAGACTGGACGGTAGAGCGGGCAGGCCACGGGCGATATCGGAACGTGAAAACCAACGGGCATCCTCCAGCTCGGCGCTGCATTTCGGGATGGCGCTGTCCTTCGCCTTGGCGACAAAACCGAGCATGAGCGAGGACGGGAAAGGCCAGGGCTGAGACGAATGGTACTCGATGTCGAACACATCGACGTCCGTCTCCTCCTTCACCTCACGTCGCACCGCGTCTTCGAGACTCTCGCCCGGCTCGACGAAACCCGCGATCGTCGAGTAGCGGCCCTGGGGCCAGCTTGACTGGCGGCCAAGCAGAGCGCGCTCGCCGTCCGTAATGAGAACAATGATTGCGGGGTCGATGCGCGGGAACTGCTCCTGCTTGCACGCGCTGTTGCTACAGAGCAGGACGTGACCGGCCTTGGTGCTCCGGTTGGGCGCGCCGCAAGCGCCACAAAATCGGTGTCGCGCGCGCCAAAGCACCAGCGCGCGCGCATAGGCGAGGAGGCCAGCTTCGTCGACCGGCAGGAGCGATCCAAAAAACCGCAGTTCGTGAAACTCCGAATCGTCAGCAACGACGGGCGCCGTTTCACCCTCGAGCTCAACGAGCAGGCACGACGCTCCGCGGAACTGGCCGAGCAACACGACCCGTGAGTCATCGACACCCGTCAGGACCGCGTGCGAACCGGCCAATAGCACCGCTCGCAATGGCTCTTCACGATTGAAGAGGTTGCGGTTCTGCCAAACCGGAACAACAACTGTCCTTGGATCGGCGACGGCGTGCGTCAGCCAGTCGTCCCGCTCGCGCAGGTGCGACTGACGGTCGAGGTAACTACCGGCAAAAATGTTCAGGCGTTCGAGCTGCTCGCCCATCCTGGAAGGTTAGCTGATTGGCTCCCAAAGCTCGAACTGCTTGCCTGCAGGCGCGCTGCAGGTAATCAGGTTGACCACTGCCCTGGCTGAGCGGCACTGCGCGCAGTTGCCCCGCCGGTCCGCCAGGCGATCGCGCAGAAGTACGCCACCGCAACCCGGGCAACTCTCGAGCCTCAGCTCATCGGCACGGGTCAACGCACCCAGCAGGAACCAGGCATGTTCGAAGGAAATACGGGCCGGTTGATGCAGCAGGGCATAGGTCTCGTAAGCCGCGCAGAAGACGATACCGCGCTCGATCGATGTGCCGGAGCTCTCGCGGCCGAATGCCGTTCGTGCAGCGGCCAACAATTCCCAGAGCGCGAACAGACTCCCGAGCGTCAGCGCCTCGAACAAGGTTGCGGGATGGCGCAGAAAGAACTCCACCTGACTCGGCGACTTGCCGCGATGGCGACGCACCGGATTGGCCTGCTCGTTCTGCACATACGCGCGATATAGCTTTCGGATCCGGTCGTCCGTCAGTCCGGTCCAGGTACGAATCGTGCAGGTTCTCGCTTCGTGGCGAATCATTCGCAACGCCAGATCATGCCGCAAGCGATCCCGATTGTAGCGATCGTCCGAAATACGCATGGGAATATTCTCCCTAGGTTGATGCCGCCCTGACGCCTCTTGCAAATTTGGTATAAATTAACCACAAATTAATGTAGCCCGCCAAGAGTATTTTTCGCAGCATATCTGCCGCAATCACGGAGGAATGACGATGGATGCAGAGCCTGGTGTTTCATGGTCTGGCCCGCGGACGGCGTGGCTGGCCGGCGATGTCCTGAGCATCACGTTGCGGTGCTCCCTGCGGGAGCTCAATGCGCGTTTCCTGATGTGCCTGCAGCGCATGCCGGAGGAGGACCTCAGCCGCTTTGGCTTTACGCCGAGCGTGGCGCGGCAGTTGCTGGCATGCGAGACGCAGGCGCTATTGATCGTCGCAGCTTGCCCCTATGCCCTGTTTGACGCCGGGTTTCGGCAGCACGAATTTTGGGAGTCCGTGGTGCGTCTCACCCCGCCTCAGCCCGCTCTGGGGGGTGCAACTGCGGGACTCGCCGATGAGGTGCCGGATTATGATGCGTTGACGGACCTTGTATTGTCCTTTGCCTGGCACCTGGCGAGCACCAATGTACTGGCGACCCGATTGGTACTAGGGATGTCGCCGGCGACCGCCGCGATCATTCGCGTGAGTTCCCTGCCGGCGATCGCAGGCGCCGTGCAATTGCGGCGGCGGTTACTCCGCCCACGCTGGCCGCAGCGGACACTCTATTGGCAGCGTTTGCTGGCGATCACTCCGCATACGAGCAATGAAGAGACGATCGCTGCGCAGCTCGTTGGCATTCAGCTCATGGCTACGGACGGCTTTCTTGGATCGGGGCCCGTCGCGCCCGGCGCGAGAAGGCGATGAGGTAGAACGCCACATTCACTGCGATCAGCGCTGCCCCTAGCACGAGTTGTAGGTTGCGGGTCAATGCCTGCGGATAGACGATGCTGACGATGTAGTGCTGAACGAAACCACCGCCGTATCCTGCGTCACCCGCCAGCTGGCGGAAATGTTTCTCGAGCGGTGTCAGCGGACAAAAGCTGCCGGAGAATTCGATGTAGGCCGCCCAGGCGAGAGCTGGCATGTGAATCCAGGCAAGCGCGCGACGCCAGAGCAGTGTCAACCCCCCGAACATCGCCCACAGTATGAAAGCAAAGTGCAAGCCGACAATGGCATCGGCTGCGAGGCGGTAGTGCATCGAGGAGATTGCCCTAACGAATCCGGCCAAATTGCCGCGCTATCACCCAGATCCAGACGACGATGAAGAACAGAAAGCTCACGAGCAGCCAGACGAGCGCATTGCTCGCGAGCCGCGGCGGTGATCGGTTGTTGGCGTCGAATACCAACTGTGAAACGGCCATGAAGAGCAGCAATACCACCACGCCCATCCAGCTGATCAATCCACGTAGCGCCTCAATTGTCGCGTCCCGGCGCTCGGGGGCGAGCCAGTAGCTGCTGTTTGGAATGCGCCAGTAGGTGCTTTGTCGATGCGCGAACAAGTGCGGCAAGAGCCAGAATCCACACAGGAACAGCGCCAGCAGTCCGAACTCCAGTAGTTCCACCGCGCCTGTCGTCATCCAGCCTACGGGTACGCCGTCGTAGTCAAACTTGGTAGCGAGTAGCGGTGGCATCAAACGCATCTGCACTGCAATCTGCGCAATTGCAAGGACAGCTACGATCAGGAACAGGCGCGGCAACGCCTTATTGAGAGACATCGTCGAACTCCACCTCAGCCTGCTGCGTCCGCAATGCCAATTGCGCAACTGCCGGCAGTATAGCGCCGGGTCTGGGCATACCTGACGTGAGGCATTCGACGCTTCACGAAAGCTAACACGAGCTCAACAAAATCAGCCGACTACGATCGGGCAAGGCACGGCGCGCGCGCGGGGCTTTATGCTAATCTTGCCGCCCGCTTTTGACTCACCCTGCGCCGATCAACGCATGCAAGCCCTGTCGCTGCGCGACCTGACCAAGACGTACCGCAATGGCGTTCACGCCCTGAAGGGTGTGTCACTAGACGTGGCGGAAGGCGATTTCTTTGCTTTGCTCGGACCCAATGGCGCAGGCAAGACCACGATCATCGGCATCGTGACATCGCTCGTGCGCAAGTCAGGCGGCGAGGTAACGGTCTTTGGTCACAACATCGATCGCGAGATCGAGCATGCGAAGGCGTGCATCGGTCTCGTGCCGCAGGAACTCAACTTCAACATGTTTGAATCGGTTCAGACGATCGTGGTGAACCAGGCGGGGTTCTACGGACTGCCACGCCGCATCGCTCGGCAGCGCGCGGAAAAGTACCTCAAGCAGCTGCAGCTCTGGGACCGTCGTGACAAGGCGGCGCGAAGCCTCTCCGGCGGGATGAAGCGCCGTCTGATGATCGCGCGCGCGCTGGTGCATGAGCCGCGACTTCTAATTCTCGACGAGCCTACGGCCGGCGTCGACATCGAGATTCGTCGCTCCATGTGGGAGTTTCTGCGCGACATCAATCGCGAAGGAACAACGATAATTCTGACGACGCACTACCTGGAAGAGGCCGAGACGCTCTGCCGTGATCTCGCGATCATGGACGATGGGCGGCTCATCGAGAACGACAAGATTTCGAACATTCTGCGCAAGCTCCACACGGAGGTCTTCATTCTCAATCTGCGCAACCCCTTGGCGTTGCCACCGGAGCTCCCCGGTTACGCCGTCAAGCTGACGGACGACCGCACGCTCGAGATCGAGCTGAGCCGCGGCCAGAGTCTCAATGAAGTCTTCGCGCGGCTCTCGACACTGGGAATCGAGGTCCCCAGCATGCGCAACAAGGTCAATCGACTCGAAGAACTGTTCATGCGAATTGTCGAGGGCAAGGGTCGCGAAGCGGCGCCGGAAAAGGCTGTGGCAAATGGTCGCTGAGGTCGTGAGCGCATCGTCCGCAGAGCCAGCGACGATGTCGCGCTTTCAGCAGAATCGCACGGGCTTTCAGACCATCATCTTTCGTGAATACAGCCGTATCGTGCGCATCTGGGGGCAGACCCTCATGCCGCCTGCGATCACTGCGACTCTGTACTTCGTCATTTTCGGCAGCCTCATCGGGCGACGTGTCGGTTCGATGGGCGGCTTTGACTACATGCAGTACATCGCGCCGGGCCTCATCATGATGTCGGTGATCAGCAACTCCTACGGCAATGTGGTGTCGTCATTCTTTGGCGCGAAATTCGGAAAATTCCTCGAAGAATTGCTGGTGTCGCCGCTCCCGAACTGGCTCATCGTCGCGGGCTACATCGGTGGCGGAGTCATGCGTGGATTGCTGGTCGGAGTAGTCGTTACGGTGGTATCGCTCATTTTCACGCATCTCGCCGTGCACAACTGGTTTGTGATCGTCACCAGCGTGCTGCTCACATCGATAGTTTTTTCGCTCGGCGGCTTTCTCAACGCGATATTTGCGAAGAATTTCGATCAGGTGTCATTCTTCCCGACGTTCATATTGAACCCGCTGACCTATTTTGGCGGTGTCTTCTACTCAGTGACGTTGCTGCCGACATGGGCGCGAATTCCATCGCATGCCAATCCGATCTTGTACATGGTGAACGCGTTCCGATACGGATTCCTTGGCGTGTCCGACGTGCCGATCGGCGTCGCTTACACCATCATGATCGCGTTCGCGGCCGGCCTGTTCGCGCTCTGTATCTATCTGATGCACAAAGGCGTCGGGATTCGCGAATAATCGTGCAGCGCCCTGCACGCTAGCTAGGACACCCGGATGTGCGGCCGCTTTGCCTTCTACTCGCCCCACGAAGCGATGGTGCGACTCTTCGGCCTGGCCGGCGGGCCCGAGGTCGAGCCACATTACAACATCGCGCCGACTCAATTTGTTCCGACCGTCAGGCATGACGAGACCGCTGCCCGGCGCCTTGCGCTGCTTTATTGGGGGCTGGTGCCGTCCTGGGCCACGGGAAAATCCATTGGCGCTCGTATGATCAACGCGCGCGCCGAGACCGTAAGCGAGAAACCGTCATATCGAAGCGCTTTCAGGCGCAGGCGCTGTCTCGTCCTGGCCGACGGTTACTACGAGTGGCAAGCGCAACCGCAGGGCAAGCAGCCGCACTTTATTCGCATGCGTAGCGGCGAGCCGTTCGCCATGGCCGGTCTTTGGGAGGCCTGGCGCGAAGGGGACGGCATTGAGCCACTAGAGTCCTGCGCAATCATCACGACCGACGCCAGCGTCGAGCTAGCTCACATACACAATCGCATGCCAGCGATACTGAGACCGGAGCAATACGACTTCTGGTTGGATCGCCACAAAGAAGATGTAGCGGCTCTGACTCGATTGCTGCAACCCTTTCCGGGAAGCGCCATGCGAGCGATACCTGTTAGTAAGCGTGTCAACAGTGCGCGCAACGACGATGCTGAGCT
>JBGPLJ010000019.1:0-21244 GCA_041486385.1 Steroidobacteraceae bacterium | reverse complement strand
GACCGATCGCCGCGCCACCGGCGCCGGACGTGGCCTGGGCCAGTGAATTGATGCCGCCGGACAGGATGCAAATAATGGAGAACGAGATCGCGAAATTGGAGAAGCGGCCGAGTCGGCGCGACAACTCCTGCGCATAGCCCATGCTATGCAATACCTTGACGTCATCGTCCAGCGCCGCGTCGGCACCGGGTTTTGAGGCTGGATTCATCGCACTACCCCTTCGAAGTTATAGAGTTATGGTGGCAGGCTCGAGAGTCGGCGGCCTTTGTTATCTATATATGAGCCGCGTCCGAAGGATAGGAAGTAAACCGGCCATACGCAATGGGCGCGGCTTATCCGAGGGTTTGGCCTCGGTTTCGGCCCATTCCGGGCTCCTGTCCCCGGTCGGGGTCAGGTGCGCCAGAGCGCTCAAATCGCGCGCCATTCCGATCGGCCGCGCATTCCTTTGACCCCTCAATAGCTTGAGAATAGCCGATCTTTTTTCCCCGACCGACAGAGGTTTCCATGTTGCGCAAATGGCTTGCCGGGTCCCTATTGGCCCTGATCGCCGCTCAGGTTGCTTCCGCGGCGCCCACTGCGGGCGAGCGGCTCAATAGCCTGGTCAACCGGTACTTCGAGGAGCAGCTGAAGCTCTCGCCGATCGGCGCGACCTACATCGGCGATCACCGTTACGACGACAAGTACACCAATTCGATCAGCCCGAAATTCGTCAAGGAACAGGCGGCGCGCGAGCGGCAGTACTTGAAAAAACTCGAGGCGATCGATCCCGCGTCGCTCAACGGCGCCGACCGGATCACCTACGACGTCTTCAAGTACGATCGCGAGACGACGATCGATGGCATCCGCTTTCCGGGCGAGCTGCTGCCCATCGACCAGATCAACAATCCGGTGACCCAGTTCGCCGTCTTTGCTTCAGGCAGCAGCGCGCAGCCGTTCAAGACCGTCAAGGACTACGACAAGTTTCTCAAGCGCACGGACGAATTCCTGGTGTTCCTCGACCAGTCGATCACCAACATGCGGGTCGGCATCACGAAGAATGTGGTACAGCCGCGCGTGCTGATGGAGAAAGTGCTGCCGCAGTTGAACGAGCTTGTCAAAGACAAAGTAGAGGACAGCGTCTTCTACGGCCCCGTCAAGGCATTTCCGAAGGATTTCTCCGCCGCCGATCGCACGCGGCTGACGGCTGCCTACGCGCGCGAAATCAAGACGAAGGTGAATCCGTCGTTCACGCGTCTGCGCGACTTCATTCGCGATGAATACATACCGCACGGCCGCACCACGGTCGCCTGGTCGGCACTTCCGGACGGCCAGGCGTGGTACGACTACACGCTTACGATCTTTACGACCACTCACATGTCCGCGGAGGAGATCCATCAGCTCGGGCTGGCCGAGGTCGCGCGCATCCGCGGTGAGATGCAAGACGTGATGCATCAGGTCGCGTTCCAGGGCGATCTGCACCAGTTCTTCAAGTTCATGCAGACCGATCCGCAATTTCTCTTCAAGTCGGGCCAGGATGCGCTCGATCAGTATCGTGCGGTGAAGGTCAAGGTCGAAGCGCTCCTGCCGAAGATGTTCCAGGACTTTCCGAAAGCGACCTACGAGATCAAGGAAGTCGAGCCGTTCCGTGCGGCATCCGAGGCCGGCGCGTTCTATGAACCGGGCTCAGAGGACGGCACGCGTCCGGGCTCGTTCTACGTCAACACGTTGGACTTGAGCCGCGTGCCGCGCTATGGAATGGAAACGCTCTCGCTGCACGAGGCGGAGCCGGGGCATCACTTCCAGATCACGATCGCGCAGGAAATCAAGGACATTCCGCGCTATCGCCGTTACTCGGGTTCGAGCGCTTACTTTGAAGGCTGGGCGCTCTACTGCGAATCGATCGGCAAGGAGCTCGGCATGTTCACGGATCCATATCAGTACTACGGGCGCTTGAATGACGAAATGCTGCGCGCCATGCGACTCGTCGTGGATACGGGACTGCATGCCAAGGGCTGGACCCGCGAGCAGGCGATCGCTTACATGATCGACAACTCGTCGCTCTCCGAGCCGGAAGTCGTGGCCGAGGTGGAGCGCTACATCGCCTGGCCGGGCCAGGCGACGGCATACAAGGTGGGTCAGATCCGCATTCGGGCGATGCGCGATCGCGCTGAAAAGGCGCTCGGCAGCAAATTCAACGTGAAGGATTTTCACAGCCAGATCCTGCTCGACGGCGCCTTGCCGATGGACGTGCTCGATGCCAAGGTCGACCGATGGATCGCGGCAACATTGAAGACCCCGTAACATAGGCGGTTCAACGGCAATTGCCGCGGGGGAGCGGAGTCATGTCTAGAGTGTCGCTGGCGGGATTCGTCACGTTGTGTGCCCTGGCGGGCGGAGTTCTGGGATCTGTTTCGGGCTGCAAGGGCGACGGCTCCGAGGCCGCCGCAGTGTCGGCCGCGCCCGCGGCTGCGACGCAGAACGCCGACCAGCAACTGAACACGCTGGTCGAGGAGTACTGGGACAAGTACCTCGAGTTAAATCCGCTGCAAGCAACCCTCAATGGCGATTACCGCTTCGACAATCGGATGGAAAACGATATCGCGCCCGCGTATCTCGCCGATTCGCGCGAGCTCGAGAGCGAGTACCTGAAGAAGATCGGCGGCATCAAGGTGGACCAGCTGAGCCAGGAAGCCCGCCTCACGTACGATATTTTCCGGCGCGAGCGGACGGAGACGATCGAGGGCTTCACCTACCAGTCGGAGCTCCTGCCGATCAATCAGTTTGGCAGCCGCCCCACGTTGTTCGCACAACTGACGGCGGCGGGACTGCACCCGTTTCGCAGCGTCAAGGACTACGACGACTGGTTGAGCCGCGTGCATGACTATGTCGCCTGGGCCGATCAGGCGATCGTGAACATGCGCGCCGGCGTCAACAAAGGACTGGTGCAGCCGCGCGTGCTGATGGAAAAAGTGCTGCCGCAATTCGCGGCATTGACGGGGACCGACCCGACGACTTCGATCTACTATCGCCCGATCGCCGGGATGCCCAAAGATATCGGCGCGGCGGATCGGACGCGCATCGAGCAGGCATTCAGCAAAGCAATCAAAGAGGAGATCTGGCCGGCCAACCAGCGGCTTATCACCTATATTCGCGACGAGTACCTGCCGCGGACACGCGCGACCGTGGGCCTCAGCGCCTTGCCCATGGGCGATCGCTGGTACGCGTATCTCGCACGGCGCTTCACGACGACGAACGAGACGCCCGAGGAGATTCACCAGATCGGCCTGGCGGAAGTGGCCCGCATCCGCGCCGAAATGGACAAGGTGATCGCCGAGACCGGCTTCAAGGGCGACTTCCCGGCGTTTCTCGCGATGCTGCACTCCGACCCGCGTTTCTACTACAGCAAGCCGGAAGACGAACTCGAAGGTTACCGTGCGCTCAAAGCGCAGGCGCAGACCGCGGCGACGCAGCTCTTCAACATCGCGCCGAAAGCGGATTTCGAAGTGCGTCCCGTGGAAGCCTTCCGTGAAAAATCGGCGTCGTCAGCGTCCTATCAGCCAGCAACTCCGGATGGCTCGCGCCCGGGGGTCTTCTACGTCAATACCTATGACCTCAAGAGCCGGCCGCGCTATCAGATGCAGTCGATCTTTCTGCACGAAGCCGTGCCCGGGCATCACTATCAGCTCTCCATTCAACAGGAAGTCGGCACGCTCCCGCGGTTCCGTCGCTTTGGCTTCTACGGCGCTTACATCGAGGGCTGGGGCCTGTATTCCGAATCGCTTGGGTATGAGATGGGTTTCTATACGGATCCCTACGATCACTTCGGCGCGTTGTCGGCGGAAGTCTGGCGCGCGGCGCGCCTGGTGCTCGATACGGGGCTGCACGCCCAAGGCTGGACGCGCGAGCGCGCCATCGAATATCTGTCGGCGAATACGGCGATCGGTCCAAGCGATGCGGTGGCTGAAGTCGAACGCTACATCGCCATTCCGGGGCAGGCGCTCTCGTACAAGATCGGCGAGCTCAAATTCAAGCAACTGCGGGCACGCGCGCAGAAAGCGCTCGGTGCGCGCTTCGATGTCAAGGAATTTCACCGTCAGCTGCTGATCGACGGCGCGCTGCCGCTCGACGTGCTCGATGCAAAGATGGACCGCTGGCTGGCAACGCAAACCAGGCGCTGAGCGCGCCAGTCGCGGTCAGCAGGAATAGTTACTTCGGTACATGGCTACTTCGGGATGAAGCCGTAGCCGAGCGACTCAATTTCGATGAGCTCGCCGTCTTCGAAGCGCAGTCGCTGCATGAGCTTGCTGGGCCCGAGGTTGTAGAGCCAGATCTCGACGGGCACTTCAACGAGATCGCTGCTCACCTCGATGGGCCGGCCGTGAAACCAGTACACGGGCCTGCGCAGAATAGACTGGTGCGTGACTTCAATCGGCTCACCGCATTTCTGCCGGACTTCCGAACGGGTGTCGCCTTCGAGCACGAGTTTGTTGCCGCAGCGAAACGCGTAGGCGGGGCTGCTGGCGAGCAGCACGACTGCGGCGATGGGAAGCCAGGAGCGTTTCATGGGATCGGCACCATGAGCCTTGCAACCTGAACCGTAAATTAACGAAAGCGCGCGCTGGCGCCCACTCTTATATATATGCGGTCTTCAGGCCGTCAGCTCGCCGCGGATCGCGTGCAGGTAGAGCCGTTCGAATCCCGCGCGATCCATCGGCAGCGGATTCGTTGGCGTGCTGGGATCAACGAGCGCCTGCGGTGCGAATTCCGCGGCATGCGCTTCTTTCAGGCCGAGCGCCGTCAGCGTCGGCGGAATCCCGATGGTTTCGCGCAACTCGAGCACCCAGTCGAGGAAACCTGCGTACGTCGCCTTGCGCAGGCCCATGTAGGCGGCAAGCCGCGCGAGCTTCTTCGAGATCGCCGGCTCGTTGTGCACGAGCACGTACGGCATGACCACGGCATTGGTCAGGCCGTGATGCGTGTTGAGGTTCGCGGAGCACGGATGACTCAGGCTGTGCATCGCCCCGAGCCCTTTTTGAAACGCGGTGGCGCCCATCGTGGAGGCGATCAGCATGTGCGCGCGCGCCTCGAGATCGGCGCCATCCTTGTAGACCGCCGGCAGCCAGTCCTTGATGAGGCGAATGCCTTCGACCGCAATGCCATCCGCCAGCGGGTGAAACATCGGCGAGCAATACGCTTCGAGGTTGTGCGACAACGCATCCATGCCGACGGCCGCGGTGATCTTGGCCGGAAGGCCCACGCCGAGCTCCGGATCTTCGATCACGATGGCGGGCAGGAGGCGCGGATGAAAAATGAGCTTCTTGGTGTGATCGCGCTGGTCAGTCAGTACCGAACAGCGGCCGACTTCCGAGCCCGTGCCAGCGGTGGTTGGCACCGCAACGACCGGCGCCATCCCTGAGACATTGACTCGCGTGAACCAGTCTTCCTTGTCCTCGAAGTCCCAGATGGGGCGCGTTTGTCCGACCATCAATCCAATCGCCTTGCCGATATCGAGCGCGCTGCCGCCGCCAAATGCGATCACGCCATCGTGACCGCCGGCGCGGAAGCGGTCGACACCCTGCGTGACGTTGGCTTCCACCGGATTCGGCTGCACGTCGGAGAAGACTTCGCAGCCGAGGCCCGCTTCCCGGCAGATCTCAACCGCGCGCGCGACGACCGGAAGCTTCGCAAGACCGGCGTCCGTCACGAGCATCGGTCGTTCCGTGCCGAGCTCGCGGCACGCCGCCGGCAGATCCTTGATGCGGCCCACGCCAAATCGCACGCTGGTCGGAAAATTCCAGTTGCCCTTGAGTTCAGTCTTCGCGTTTGTCATGGCGTCACCAGGGTGCGCAGGTGGAATGATTTGGGCCGAGTTAGATGCTCGAAGCCAACGCTCGACAGGGTGCAGCCGCGGCCCGAATCCTTCACGCCGACCCAGGCGAGCGCAGGGTCGAGATAGTCGCAGCGATTCATGAACCAGGTCCCGGTCTCGACGCGATCGCCGATTGCAAGCGCTGCGTCCGCGTCGGTCGTCCAGATCGACGCGGTGAGGCCATAGCGGCTGTCGTTCATGCTTGCAATGGCTTCCTCATCGCCGCGCACCTTGAGAATGCTCACAAGCGGTCCGAAGGTTTCCTCCTGCACGACCGGCATGTCCTGGCGCACATCCACGAGCACCTGCGGAGCGAGGTAGGGTGTGCCTTTGCGGCTCGCCACGAACGGGCGCTCATCGATGAGGGCGCGGGCTCCCGCGCTTTGCGCGGCGGCGATCGTCCGACGCACATCGTCCGCAGCTTTCGTGCGCACGAGGGGCCCAAGGTTGTTCGCGACGTCGGCAGGATTACCGAGCTTGTAGGCTCTCGTGAGCACCGCGAACTGCTCCACGAAGCGGTCGTACAGTTTTTCGTGCACGTAGATGCGGCCGATGCCGCAGCAGGACTGCCCCGAATTGAAGAAGGCGCCGTCCACGAGATTTTCCACGGCGAAATCCAGATTCGCATCCGCGCGCACATAGGCGGGATCGTTGCCACCGAGTTCAAGACCCGTCGCGACAAAGCGATTTACCGCCGCACGTTGCATCGAATGACCGCCAGCAACCGATCCTGTGAAGGCGACGAAGTCGATACGCGGATCGCCGATGACGCGCTCGGTGTCGGCGTGCGTCATGTGCAGATACTGATACACGCCCTCCGGCAGGCCCGCTTCCGCAAAACACTCCGCGAAACGCTCCGCGCACAACGGCGTCTGCGCGGAATGCTTCAGTACCACCGAGTTACCCGCGAGGATCGCCGGCACCACGCTGTTGACGGCGATCAGATACGGATAATTCCACGCGGCGATCGTCAGCACGACGCCGAGCGGCTCGCGTCGCACGAAGCGCTTGAAGCCCGCCTTCGGTCCCGGGTCGACGTCGGCGAGGGAGTGCTCAGCGATACTGGCCATGTGACGCGCGCGCTCCAGTGTGCCGCGCACTTCGCCGGGCGCGGCTGCAAGCGGCCGTCCCATCTGCCAGGTGATCTCTTCAGCGATCGGGTCGCGCCGCTTCTCGAACGCGGTGGCGAAGGCCTGCACGACGCGCACCCGCTCAGCGACTGGCACATTTCTCCAGGCCCGTTGCGCGGTCTGCGCGCGCGCCAGCACGCGTTCGATGTCGGCGGCTGCAGCGTACGGGCGTTCGACGTAGACACGATCGTCGACGGGAGAAATGGTGGTTTGCACAGTGCTCATGAGGCTTTGATTCTTCGCGTCTTCAGATGATTTCAAAATAGCGGGCGAGTTCCCAATCGGAAATGTGCCTGCGGAATTCACGCTCTTCCCATTCGCGCGTCGCTGCAAAGTGCTCGACAAAATCGCCGCTGAACCAGTCCCGGGCCATCGCGGAGCCCTTCAGGCGCTGCGCGGAGTCCCACAGGGTCCGCGGCAGATTCAGCTTCTTCGGCCAGGTCTGGGCATAGGAATTGCCCTCGACCGGCTTCTCCGGCTCGATCTTGTTCTCGATACCCCACAAACCCGAGGCGAGCGCCGCCGCGAGACTGATGTGGGGATTCGCATCGGCTGCTGCAATCCGATATTCCACACGCTGTGACTTGGGGCTGCCGCCGATCACCCGCAAGGCGCAGGTGCGGTTTTCGATACCCCAGGTGGAATCGGTCGGGGCCCAGAAGCCGGGAATCAGGCGGCGGTAGGAGTTCACCGTTGGCGCGATCATCGCGAGCAGTTCCGGCATCAGCTTCTGCTGGCCGCCGACGAAATGACGCATCGTGGTCGACATGTTGTGCGGAGCGTTCGCATCGTAGAACGCCGACTTGCCGCGCTTGTCCTTGAGCGATATGTGCGTATGGCCGCTCTGCCCCGGCCAATTCGGCGACCACTTGGCCATGAACGTCGCCATCTTGCCGTGACGCTGCGCGACGATCTTGGCGAAGGTCTTGAAGAGCGCCGCCTTGTCGGCGGCTGCCTCCGCATGATCCACGGTAATCGCGGCCTCGAGCACGCCCGGTCCGGTTTCCTCATGCAGGCCTTCGATCCGGAAATCCATCGCCTCCGAGGTCGCGAGCAGCATGCGATAGAACTCGCTGTGGACGCTGTTGCGGATAACGGAATAGCCAAAGAATCCTGGCGCCATCGGCTTCAAGTCTCGATAACCCTTCTGCCGCACGGTGTCCGGCGTTTCGTCGAAGACGAAGAATTCGTATTCGAGTCCCGCGTAGGCCTCGAAGCCGAGCGCGCGTCCGCGTTCGATCACGCGGCGCAGGAGGCCGCGCGGGCACAACTTGTCGGCGGGCGGCGCAAACTCACAAAGAAAGAAGAGGCCATTGTCCTCGAACGGCAGCGGCCGGCAGCTGTCCGGGAGGATGCGCACCGGCGCATCCGGATAACCCGTGTGCCAGCCCGTGTATTTCACGTTGTCATAGAGCTGATCGTTCGAGTCCCAGCCGAGCACGACGTCGCAGAAGCCAAAGCCGTGGTCGAGCGCCGACAGGAACTTGTCCCGTGAGATGTATTTGCCACGCATGATGCCGTCGATGTCGAACACTCCGACCTTGACGTGACTTGGCTGCAGGCGCTCGACGAGCGCACGGGCGTCCCGCACTGTCTTTACCGAACGGGGTGATAGTGATCGGGCGGATGGCTTCGATGGCATGCGATTGACTCCACTTGGCACAAATTGAAAACGGCGCCGGGCCTCTCGTTGCGAGAGATCGCGGGCGCCGCCGCTGACCACCCCACGGGCGATCTTCTGTTGCTTGCAACGCAGTTGACGGTGCGGCGAGCGCCTTTCTTCGTGAGCGTGACTCGCCGTCGTTGTTGTTCTTGCGACCCGAGTCTGCGACGCCGCCACAGTGCGCGTCAAATGCGGTTATTGCGTCGCAAAAACGAATGTCTTTGAGTGTGTGCAGGGTTTGACTTCGCGGGGGTCGCTCTCCACGATCGCGGCGCCCATGCGACTTCATCAGGCTAGCCTTGCGAGCGACCGAGCCGCGCTTGTCATTCTGTGCAAGCGCCGCCGGCTCATGGTCGGTGCGCCCCGGCTGGCCGCCGCGATCGGGCCCGAAGGCGCTGCGGAATTCGCGCAGTCGACATGGGCGTGCGCGCTCGAGGACGCCGCAGCCTGGCCGGGCCCGGTCATCATCGCGCTCGCTCAGGCGGGCGATCTCGCCTGGGCCAACAGCTTCGCGCCTGGCGAGTGGTCCATTCTCAGTCAGTCGGGCGGCAATGCCGGCGAACGCATCAATGCCATCGACCAGCAACTGCGCAGACAGGGCGCCCGGTCGCTCGTGTATGTCGGTACCAATGCGCCGATACACAAGGAAGAAGACTACGCTGGCGCGCGCGCGGCGCTCGAGAATGCCGATGTGGCGATCGCGCCGGCCGCTGCCGGTGGCGTGACGCTCATGGGGAACCGGCGGCCGTGGCCGGATCTTGCAGCGCTTGGCTGGAACACCTCGCGCCTCGGCGCGGAGCTCGCGTATCTGTGCGAACGAGAGGGCCTGCGAGTCGCGAAGCTCCCGCGCCGCTACGAGCTCGACGGGCTCGCCGATCTCGCTCGCCTCGCTGAGGATCTGGCGACGGACACGCGACCCAAACGCATCGCCCTGCGCGCGCTCGCGACTCGTGTGCTCGCGGCTCAATCATGACGAGAGCGCCATGACCGAAGCGCTCATGCGAACCAGGGCACTTGCCGAGCTGTGGTTTCACACCGGCACGGCCTGCAATCTCGAGTGCCCTTTCTGTCTTGAGGGATCGCGCCCCGGAGACAACCGGCTCGAGCGCGTGACGCTCGCAGACGTGCGGCCCTTTGTCGAAGAGGCACGAGCCCTGGGCGTCAGGCAGATTTCGTTCACCGGCGGTGAGCCGCTGATCGTGAAGGACATCGTCAAGATCCTGGGTCTCGCGCTCGGCGCCGCGCCCTGCCTCGTCCTGACCAACGGGACAGCGCCGCTGATCCGGCGTGTGCATCAGCTCGATGCGTTGCGCGCGCAACCGAATCCGCTCACGTTTCGCGTCAGCATCGATTATCCCGACGCGGAACGGCACGATGCAGGACGGGGCTGGGGGAATTTTCGCCGGGCGCTGGAAGGCCTCGCACTCCTGCAACAGCGCGGCTTTCACGTCTCGGTAACCCGGCAGGCGGCGGTGGGCGAGGATCGCGTGGCCGTGGACAAAGCGTTTCGGGAGCTCTTGGCGCGTCAGCAATTGCCGGCAGACCTGGAGATCATTGCTTTGCCTGACTACGGCTTACCAGGGTCCGCGCGGCGCGACACAGCTGTAACTGCGGATGAGCTGAATCGCGACTCGATGGCGGGTGCGCGCCGTGAACTCATGTGCGCAATGAGCAAGATGGTCATCAAGCGCGGTGGGCAGATGCGCGTCTACGCGTGCCCGCTGGTCGATGATGACGGCGAGTTTGACCAGGGCGCGACACTCACCGAGGCGCTCGAGCGCGACGCGCGCTTGCGGCATGGCCGCTGTCACACCTGCATCCGGACCCGCGCCAGCATGAGCGGGTTGCCAAGCGCGAAGCGTGCATAGCAAGATCAGCGACATCCGTGAAGTACGCCCCGCCCACCGCAACCCGAGGATGCCGATGAATGCCGTGAGCCCCGAGCCCCGCTGGCCCGCGTTGTACCTTTTGGTCGCGCGCTATGCCGCGATCGTTGCACTCGTGCTTGTGATCGCGGCGGGCCCTGGCGTTCGCTGGCATTTCATCTCGCTCGAATTCGCGCTGAACGTGCTCCTCGTCGCCGGTGCGCTCGCTGCCTTTGTGACATTCTTTTTCGGTGGCGTGGCGCTCCTTGCGACTCGCGCCGGACGCCAGGCGCAGCCCCGCGTGCTGAACTGGCTGGCCTTTCTGTTTGGCGGCGCCGTCCTGGCGTGTGGCGCGTATGGCTACGCCCAGCTGACCGCAGCGCCGATGCTCTATGACGTCAGCACCGATACCGCTCATCCGCCGGTCTTTCTCGAAGTCCGCCAGAGTCGCGAGGCTGAGCATGCGGTCAACGCAACGGACTACGTCGCCGATTACACGGTGGGCACCGTCGCCATCAATGCGCCTGAGGAACAGCAGCGAGCCTATCCCGACATCCGACCGGTGCTGCTGCGCATGAAGCCGGACGAAGCGTTCGTCGCTGCGGAAAAAGCCGCGCGCGCGATGGGCTGGCAGTTGGTCGCAGTGGTGCCGGCTGAAGGGCGCATCGAAGCGACCGACACCACGCTTTATTTCGGCTTGCAGGACGACGTCGCGATTCGCGTGCGCTCGGAGCACCTGGGCCGCGGCAGTGTCATCGACGTGCGCTCGAGTTCACGTTTCGGTGCGAATGACGCCGGGGCGAATGCGCGGCGCATCCAGGCCTTCAGCGAGCGTCTCAGACATCCCAGCAGTTGAGTCGACGCCATGACCCTGACCAAACCCACTGGTTTTGCCCGACGCGCCGCACTGATGTGCTTCCTGACCGTGGCGCTAGCCGGGTGCGAGCAGCCGGCGGCGGAGCCCGAGCACCGGGCGCGCATCAAAACGCTCTATCACCTCAACAAGTTCGAGCAGGACTTCGGCTATACGCAGGCTGTCCGCGTCGATGACACGATCTATATCTCGGGTTCGGTCGCGGCAGACGCCGACGGCAAGCTCATTGGCCCCGACGACATGGCCCTGCAGCTGAAGGCCGTCTACCAGAACATCGGCCGCACGCTCGCGAAATTCGACACGGGATTCGATCGGGTCGTGAAAGAGACGATCTACACGACCGACATGGACGCGCTGCTGCGGGAATCGAAGATGCGCTTCGGGATCTACGACAAGGAGAATCTGCCGGCGAGCACGTGGGTGGAAGTGAAGCGGCTCGTCGATCCCGGATTTCTCGTCGAGATCGAGGTCACTGTCGAGCTGCCCTGAGACATCGGGTTGTAACGACCGGGGAAGCCCTTTCGGGACCGCCGTGAATCCGTCCCTGGAGGCTTCGAAAAAAACGTCCTGTTTTTTACGATCCCGAAAGGGCTTCCCCGGTCATTACAACCAATGTCGCGGTCTTAGGAGGCGCGCTCGAGTGCGGCCGTCGGCATCGGCCTCGCTGCAGGCAGTGCGACCCGGTTTCGCCCCTCGCTCTTCGCCCGATAGAGCGCCTCGTCCGCCGCCTTCAACAGAGCCTCTGCGGTCGCCTGGGTTGTCAGTTCAAGGCTGGCGACGCCCGCGCTCAGGCTGATGCGGTCGCCAACGGGGGCGCGCTCATGCTGAATGCCCTGGCGCCAGACGTTGCGTCGCAGACGTTCGGCATACAGCAAGGCTTCTCGTACCGCGACACCCGGAAGTATGACGCCGAACTCCTCGCCACCGTAGCGTGCGGCCAGATCGCCCGCGCGCCGAAAGGTGAGCGCCACGATGCGCGCCACCTGACGCAGCGTGTCGTCGCCACGCGCGTGACCGTAGGTGTCGTTGTAGGCCTTGAAGCCATCGATGTCGCAGAGAATGAGCGACACGGGTTGGCGCTCACGCCGCGCGCGGCGCACCTCGCGCATGAGCGTGTCGTCGAATGCCCGGCGATTCGCGATCCCGGTCAATGGATCGGCCGTGGCCAGATGCCGCAGCCGCGCATTGGCATTCTCCAGCTCGATCTGCATGCCGTTCAGATCGCGATTGCGCGCTTCGAGCACGGCGGTCCGTTCGCTGACCCGGCGCTCGAGCTCGTCGTAACGATAGTACATCGCGATCTCATGGTGGTGGCGCTGCTGCAGCTCGCGCTTCAGGTCGAGCGTCGCGCGTCCGATCGCACGCGCGAGCCGCGCGCGCCAGCCGAGCCAGCCGAGGGTGGCGCCGAGCACGAACGCGATGGCGAGGCTGGCCAGAAATCCATGGTCGCTCATCTGAATGTGTTGATCCCGACGTTCAAGGTCATGTACCAGGCTCCGGTAGCGCCCGAATCTTACGGAGCTTCCGAATTGGCGGGCGCGCGCACGATCACAATTCGTCCCGCCGCCGGCAGCCCCCTGGACCTCCATATGACAGTTTGCCGGTTGCCGTGGGATCGCTGTCCCAGAGCGGCTCTTGACGTGCCCCGCGCGAGTCGCGGAGACTCCGGCGCCTGTTTTTTTTGCCACCGCGACTGCGATTCTCAGCGCGATCGCCACGTAATGGGGCTTGACTCATGAGCCGTCCGGGTATCGATCGCGTGTTCGAGCGGCGTCTCGCCGAGCTCGTCAATTACGGCCAGAAGAACGCCCTGCAAGGCGGGCTCAAAGGCCTGGAGAAAGAGTCTCTGCGGGTCATGCCGTCCGGCAAGCTTTCCAGGCGCATGCACCCGGCCGCGCTGGGTTCCGCCCTGACGAACGAGAACATCACGACCGACTACTCGGAGGCGCTCATCGAACTGGTGACGCCTGCCTTTACCGAGAGCTGGGAGCTGCTGCAGTACCTCTGCGACATCCACCAGTTCGTCTATCGCCATCTCGACGAGGAGCTCCTCTGGGCCACCAGCATGCCGTGCCAGCTCGAAGGCGATGCGAGCATTCCGCTGGCGCAGTACGGTTCATCGAACATCGGCCGGATGAAGACGGTTTATCGCAACGGCCTCGGGCTGCGTTACGGCCGGGTGATGCAGGCGATCTCGGGCGTTCATTTCAACTATTCCTTTCCGGCGCACTTCTGGCCGATTCTGAAAGACCTGACGCGCACGCGCCGGGGCGGTGCGGATTTCATTTCCGAGGCGTACTTCGCGCTGCTGCGCAACTATCGGCGCTACGGCTGGCTGGTGCTTTACCTCTTCGGTGTCTCGCCGGCCCTGTGCCGCTCGTTTCTGCCGGCGCCGGATCCCGATCTGCTCGAACTTACCCGCGGCACGCTGTATGCGCCGTATGCGACATCGCTCCGCATGAGCGATCTTGGCTATCGGAACAAGAGTCAGGCCGGAGTCGAAATCTCCGTCAACAGCCTGGACGACTACATTCGCGATCTCACGCGCGCGATCAGTACGCCGCATCCGCCGTACCAGCAGCTCGGCGTCAAGGTCGATGGCGAGTACCGCCAGTTGAACGGCAATCTGCTGCAGATCGAGAACGAGTACTACAGCTTCATCCGGCCGAAGCGTATCGCGCGCTCGGGCGAGCGTCCGACGAAGGCCCTGCGGCGCGCGGGCGTCGAATACGTCGAGGTGCGCGCGCTCGACGTGAGCGCCTTCGATCCCGTTGGCGTCAATCAGAACAAGCTGCGCTTTCTTGAAGCCTTCCTCGCCTTCTGCATCCTCAAGGACAGCGCGCCCATCGAGCGTTCCGAGCAGTCCTCACTCGACGCGAACCACGTAACGGTTGCGCGCCGCGGGCGCGAACCGGGCCTGGAGCTGCTGCGCGAAGGGCGGAGCGTGTCGATGCGCGACTGGGCGCACGAAATTCTCGATTCGATGCAGGGGTTGTCGGAACTCCTCGATCAAGGCGATCCGCAGCGCCCACACTTGACGGCTTTGACGATGCAGATCGCGAAGATCGACAACGTCCAGCTCACGCCTTCCGCGCGCCTGATGGCCGAACTCAAGACGAGCGGCGAATCGTTCTTCCAGCTGGCGCTGCGCACGTCGGCCGAGCACAAGAAGTACTTCCTCGATCTCTTTCCACCCGATGAGCGGCGCCTCGCGCAATTCGCTACGCAGGCGGCCGACTCGATTGAATCGCAACGCGCCATCGAACAGGCCGATCGCCTGTCGTTTGACGACTATTTGCAACAGTACCTGGCGGAGTGAGCAGACGTGGGGTTGGAGCGCGGACCACTCCAGCGTATTTCGCCCGTGTTTTTCTTAAGAAATTGATTTTTCTAGTATTTTACATAAAGCGAAGGTGGCAGCGTCATCAGATATTCACAGCATTTTCATTGTTGTAAGCCTAGAATCGCGCCCTCGCTGAAGAACAATAAAGAACTAGAAACAACAAGGCGCCGCAATGAAATCAGCAACCCACGGTGGTCTTCTGGCCGGAATAATCTCGGCAGTGGCCGCGGCGAAAAAAGAAGAATCAGGCAGCCGCACAGCGCGAGTTCCCGCGCGCAGCGACGGCAGCAGCGACGACGGATGGGATCCCTTTGAAGTATGGCGTACCCGCGTGAAGGAACCGAGCGAGCGGCACGTCCTGTCTTCGGTCGCTCGCCCCAAGAGCTGAACGAAAAACTGAACCTGTCCGTATTGTCCGTATCTGGGGGTCCGTAGCAGGGTCCGCTGGACGCTCGATTCTTCACTGCTTGTGAGGGGTCGCTCCTGCCGTTAGGGTGGGCGCCTCGTTCGAGCCCTTGAAGAGGCGCCCTATCCCATGAGATTGCCCCGCGTCGCTACGGACGCCGATAACACCAGCGCCGGGCGGCAGCTGGCGCGTGGCTTTCCGGCCCTCAGATTCGAACCCGAGCTCGAATGGGCGTTCGCACTGGCCTACGGCGTGCGTTATCGCCTCGCCTGCGCCATCGGCTACGGCATCCTGTGCGTGATCGCGGCGTTGCTCGCCTTTTATGGGAACGCTTTGCCCGCGGCGGCCGTGGCCGCAGTACTCATGCCAGGGGCTTTCCTCTGCATCGGATTGACCTGGGCGTGGAGCATTGCGCTCGCCCTGGCGGCCCTGGCGCTCTACTGGATTGTGGCTTTATTGCGAGCGCCACAAGCGGAGGCGGTCACTCTATCGCTGGCAGCGACCCATGGAGGCGTGCTGCTGCTCTCGGCAATCCTCGGGTACCTGCGCGAACGCAGCGCGCGGCTCGTGTACCTGCAGACTCTCCTCATCAATCACCTGGGCGAACGCGACGGGCTCACCCAGCTTGCCAATCGGCGCGCCTTCGATCGCTACCTCGAGGTAACCTGGCAGCAGTGCATCGACGACAAGGCGCTGCTGGTGCTGCTGCTCGTCGATATCGACAATTTCCGCAAGTTCAATGATCGCTATGGGCTCGCGGCGGGCGACGATTGCGTGCGCCGCGTGGCCGGCGCCGTTGCGGCGAGCGCTGCGAGGCCCCTCGATCACTGCGCGCGCTACAGCGGTGTGCAGTTCGCCGTATTGCTCGCGAATCCCGACCGGCTCTATGCCGAGGACCTGCCGGCGCGCGTGCGGTCGGCTGTGGCCGCGCTCGCAATCGCGCACCCGGATTCGCCGAACGGGCGGCATGTCACCGTGAGTGTCGGGGTCGCGCTTACGGTGCCGCGCGCCAACGATTCGCGGGAAGGCTTGGTCGCGCTCGCGCAGGTCGCATTGCGCGAGGCCCACGACGCTGGCGGCAATCGCATCGCAGCGCATGAATCGGAGTCCTCGATGGTGCGTACCGGGATGTTTCGAGCAGAAGTGACGCTCGCCGCCGCGCGACGCGGTTAAGATTCCGGTCTGGAACACGGACCCGCCGTTTGCCGATACAACGCACCCTCAACCTGAAGGATCTTCCGGATTCACCTGCCGCCGCGCAGTTACGGAACGGCTTCCCGTGGCTGCGTTTCGAGACGGCGCTCGAACTGCAGTTTCGCGCTACGTCGGTCAGCGAGCGCATGGCGGAGATTCGCGTCAACATCGGCATCGCGCTTGCGCTGGTGCTGGCGTTCTCGTTTCTCGACCGTCTGATCATCGAGGGGGCGGCGCTCGCGGTGGTCAACGACGTCGAGCGACTGGTGATTGCGCCGCTCCTCGTGCTCGCGCTGGTGGGCACCCACACGCGCGTGGTCGAACGAAACTTCCGCTGGTTTGCGATGCTGCTCGCAATGCTGATCGGCCTCGCGGTCGTCGCTTGTCAGGCACAGATCTACGGATCCGGCATCCATGTTCTCGTGCCGAGCGTCATTCTCACGGCGCTCTATATCTACTTCTTTCCGGGGCTCTTCTTTTTCGAGGCGGCGAGCGCCAACTTCGTGATTCTCGCCGGCTATCTCATCGCCGCGTGGCGGATGGAGGTGCCGAACGCCGATCTTGTCTACAACACGTTCGTGCTCCTCTTTGCGAACCTGATCGGCGGCTCGGTGAGTTACGCTTTCGAAACCACGAGCCGTACGACGTATCTTGAATCGATTCTGCTGAATGAGCTGGTGGCGAACGACGGGCTCACGGGAATCCACAACCGCCGTATGTTCGACGAGCACATCAACCGGACCTGGCTGCAGGCGGTGCGCGAGAAGGAGCACCTGGCGCTGGCGCTCGTCGATATCGACTGCTTCAAGGCCTATAACGATCACTACGGACACCAGGCGGGCGATGAATGTCTGCGCCGGGTCGCCGCAACGCTGCGCCGCTGTGCCCGGCGTCCGCTTGATTTCACCGCCCGCTATGGCGGCGAGGAATTTGCCCTCGTTCTGCATAGTCCGACACGCGACTATGTTGCCGAGCTCACGATCAACATTCAGAACGCGATTGCCGCGCTTGCGATCGAGCACGCGGCGTCCACCTGCGCCGCCCAACTGACCGTAAGCATCGGTGTCGCGTTCGTGCGCCCCGACCTGCGCCGCAGCGTCCAGGGCTTCATCCAGCTCGCCGACGAAGCGCTGTACGAAGCCAAGGAGCGTGGGCGCAACAGCGCGCGTTTCATGGAAGAGGAATACACGATGATGGATACGGGCGCTTTCCGCTCCGTGCGCCGGACCTGATCGCTGCCGGCATGTCCGAGAAGAGGAATTTCCACAGTCTGCTGATAGCGAATCGCGGCGAGATTGCGATTCGCGTCATGCGTGCCGCGAGCGAGCTTGGGCTGCGCACGGTCGCGATCTATTCCGAGGAAGACCGCTTCGGATTGGCGCGCACCAAAGCGGACGAAAGCTATCTCGTCGGCGCGGGCAAGAGTGCGGTCGAAGCCTACCTCGACATCGCCGATATCATTCGCATCGCGAGCGAGGCGCGCGTCGATGCGATTCATCCCGGCTACGGATTTCTCTCCGAGAATCCCGATTTCGCAACCGCGTGCGCGGCCGCAGGCATCGCGTTCATCGGCCCCTCTCCCGAAACGATGCGCCGGCTCGGCAACAAGATCAGTGCGCGCAATCTTGCGGTGGCCGCCGGCGTTGCGGTGATGCCCGCGACGCCACCGCTGCCAGGCGATCCAGCCAAGGCTGCTGAACTTGCCGCCACCATCGGCTATCCCGCGATGCTGAAAGCAAGTTGGGGCGGCGGCGGGCGCGGCATGCGCGTCGTCGAAAGCGAGTCAGAGCTCGCGGACATGGTTTCGGCCGCGCGGCGCGAAGCGCGCGCAGCTTTCGGCAACGATGAGGTCTATCTCGAGAAGCTCGTGCGCCGGGCGCGCCACGTCGAGGTGCAGATCCTCGGCGATGCTCACGGCAACCTCGTGCACCTGTTCGAGCGCGACTGCTCGGTACAGCGCCGCAACCAGAAGGTCATCGAACGCGCGCCCGCAGTGTTTCTCAACGACGCTGAGCGGGCAGCGCTCTGCGAGGCTGCGCTCAAGATCGGCCGCGCCGCACACTATTGCAACGCGGGCACCGTCGAGTTCCTGCAGGACGCCGACAGTGGCGCGTTCTATTTCATCGAGGTGAATCCGCGCATCCAGGTCGAGCACACTGTCACCGAATGCGTCACCGGCATCGATCTGGTGAAAGCGCAGATCCATGTCGCGGCAGGTGCGCGCATCGGAACGCCCGAAAGCGGCGTGCCGCCTCAGGCCGAGATTCGCACTTCGGGTCACGCGATGCAGTGCCGCGTCACCACCGAAGACCCGGAAAACAATTTCATCCCCGACTATGGGCGGGTCACCGCGTATCGAAGTCCGGCGGGCTTCGGCATCCGGCTCGATGCGGGGACTGCCTACGCCGGCGCCATCATCACGCGCTCGTACGATTCGCTCCTCGTCAAGGTCACGGCCTGGTCGCCGACGCCCGAGGAAACCATCGCGCGCATGCATCGTGCGCTGTGGGAATTCCGCGTGCGCGGCGTCGTGACGAATCTGCGCTTTCTCGATCAGCTCATCATGCATCCGCGCTTCGCGCGCGGGGACTACACGACGCGCTTCATCGACGAGACGCCGGAGCTTTTCCGCATTCCGCGCAAGCGGGACCGCGCGACGCGGCTCCTCAATTTCATCGGCGATGTCATGGTGAACGGCAATGCGCAAGTGCGCAATCGCGTGCTCACCGTGACGCCCGGCTACGTGCGCCCGCCTCGCATCAAGCTCGGCCCGCCGGCCCCGGGCACGAAGCAGAAGCTCGATGAGCTGGGCCCGGCGAAGTTCGCCGCCTGGATGCTCAACGAGAAGCGCGTGCTCATCACGGATACCAGCATGCGCGACGCGCACCAGTCGCTCCTGGCGACGCGCATGCGCACGCACGACATGGTGACGATCGCGCCGTACTACGCGAGTCTCGCGCCGGAGCTGTTTTCACTGGAGTGCTGGGGCGGCGCGACCTTCGATGTCGCCATGCGGTTCCTGCATGAATGTCCGTGGGAGCGTCTTGCCGCGCTACGCACCGCAGTGCCGAACGTGCTCCTCCAGATGTTGCTGCGTTCGGCGAATGCGGTCGGTTACACCAACTATCCCGACAACGTCGTGCGCTATTTCGTCGCGCAGGCGGCGGGCGCGGGCATCGATGTCTTTCGCATCTTCGATTCGCTCAACTGGGTCGAGAACATGCGCGTAGCGATCGACGCGGTGCGTGAGTCCGGCAAACTCTGCGAAGCGGCGATCTGCTACACCGGAAATTTGAGCGACCCGGCCTGCACCAAGTACGACCTGCGCTACTACGTGAAGCTCGGGAAGGAACTGAAGGCCGCGGGCACCCACGTGCTTGGCATCAAGGACATGGCCGGACTCTGCCGGCCGCGCGCGGCGGCGGCGCTGGTGAAGGCGCTGAAGGAAGAAGTGGGATTGCCCGTGCACTTCCACACGCACGATACGAGTGGCATCGCGGGCGCGAGCGTGCTCGCGGCGATCGACGCAGGCTGCGATGCCGTGGATGGCGCGCTCGACGCGCTGAGCGGGCTCACGTCACAGCCGAATCTCGGCTCGATCGTCGAGGCGCTGCGCTTCTCGCCGCGCGATTCGGGGCTCGATCCGCAACAGCTGCGCGTGCTCTCGTCTTATTGGGAACAGGTGCGCCGCCAGTACGGCGCCTTCGAAAGCGACATGCGCTCGGGCGCCTCCGAAATCTATGTGCACGGCATGCCAGGCGGTCAGTACACGAATCTGCGCGAGCAGGCGCGCGCGCTCGGCATCGAAGATCATCGTTGGCCGGAAGTCGCCCACGCTTACGCCGAGGTCAACCAGCTCTTCGGCGATATCGTCAAGGTCACGCCGAGCTCCAAGGTGGTCGGCGACCTTGCCATCATGATGGTGACGCAGGGCCTGACCGGCGCCGACGTGCTCGACCCGCAAACCGAGGTCGCGTTTCCGGAATCGGTGGTGCAGTTCTTTCACGGCGATCTCGGTCAGCCTTATGGCGGATTTCCCGAAGTCCTGCAGCGCAAGGTGCTGCAAGGGCGCACGCCACTCACCGTCCGCCCCGGCCTGATTCTGCCGCAAGCGGATCTTGCGGTGGAGCGCGCAACGGCCGAGAAGAGCTGCGGCCGCCAGGTGAGCGATGCCGAGCTCGCGTCCTATCTCATGTATCCGAAGGTTTTCGTCGACTACGTGGGCAATCGCAGCCGCTACGGCAACGTCAGCGTGCTGCCGACCTCCGTGTTCTTCTACGGCATGGAGCCGCAACAGGAAGTCAGCGTCGATCTCGAGCGCGGCAAGACCCTGATCGTGCGTTTTGTCGCCGTGAGTGAACCGCACGATGACGGCACGCGCACGGTGTTCTTCGAGTTGAACGGCCAGCCGCGCTCCGTGCACGTCAACGATCGCTCGCAGGTCGCGAAGCGTCCGCCGCGCCGAAAGATCGAACCGGAAAATGCCGGACACGTCGGCGCGCCGATGCCGGGCAGCGTCACGACAGTCGCCGTCAAAGCCGGGCAGAAAGTCATGCGCGGTGAAGTGCTGCTCACGCTCGAAGCCATGAAGATGGAAACGTCCGTGCGCGCCGAACGCGACGGCGAGGTCAGCGAAGTCCTCGCGCGTCCCGGCCTGCAGGTGGACGCGAAGGATCTTCTCCTCGTCCTCGCTTAGCGAGCAAGCGCCCAGTCCGACATCCCCCCGCCGGACGCCCGAGTTTGCGGTCAGTTCAAGGCCCGCGCTCCGTTCCGTCGAACTTGCCGCGAACGCTGGGCGGGCTGAGGGGGTGGGTCGCCTTCGCGCTCACTGCAAACGCCGATGCGCGAGCGTAGGCAATGAGGCAGGCACCGCCTAACGGTACCGCAATCTCACGCCTCCTCATTGCCCGCTTGCGCGAGG
>JBGPLJ010000018.1:0-22001 GCA_041486385.1 Steroidobacteraceae bacterium | reverse complement strand
TCCGAGCCGGCAAGTCCACAGGACATGCCGCAGGATGAACTCGTCCTGCGCCATGCGGATCTGGTGAAACGTATCGGCTATCACCTGGTGAGCCGCATGCCGCCGAACGTCGAAGTCGATGATCTCATCCAGGCCGGCATGATTGGACTGCTCGACGCAGCCCGTCATTACACCGCGAGCAAGGGCGCGAATTTCGAAACCTATGCCGGCATCCGCATTCGTGGCGCGATGCTCGACGAAGTACGCAAGTCCGACTGGACGCCGCGGTCCGTACACCGCAGCGTCCGCGAGATGGCCGAGGTCGTGCGGCGCGTCGAAAACGAGACCGGGCACGACGCGAAGCCCGCGGATATCGCCGCCGCGCTCAATGTCTCGCTCGAGGACTACCACAAACTGGTGCAGGACGCGGCGTGCTGCCGTCTCTTCAGCTTCGATTCCCTCGGCGGGCCGGACGAGGACAATCCGTCCGATTACGCTCCGGACAATCGCCCCGGTCCGCTCGACGATCTCACGGAGGCGGATTTCCGCAAGGCGCTGGCGCGCGCCATCGACGGGTTGCCGGATCGCGAAAAGCTCGTGCTGGCGCTCTACTACGACGAGGAGTTGAACCTGCGCGAGATCGGTGAGGTCCTCGACGTGAGCGAGTCGCGCGTCTGCCAGATCCACGGCCAGGCGCTCGTGCGGTTGCGCGCGCGCATGGATGAGTGGTTGAAGAACGACTAGCGTCCGCCATGGATATCCTGAGCATCGTCGGCATCGTCCTCGCGTTCGTTGCGATTATCGGTGGCAGTATCCTGAAGGGCAGCGGCGTCAAGGCGCTGCTCGGCGCCGCCGCATTCGTCATCGTCGTCCTCGGAACGATCGCCGCGATTCTGCTGCAAACGCCGCTCGCGACCTTCATGCGCGCGATGAAGATCATCGGCTGGGTTTTCAAGCCGCCGACGGCGGACGCGCACGCGATCATACAAAAGCTCATCGAGTGGTCGAACATTGCGCGCAAACAGGGTCTCCTCGGCCTCGAGTCCGCCGTCGAACAGGAGCCCGACGAATTCGTGAAGAAGGGCTTGCAGTCGCTGGTGGACGGCGGCGAACCCGACGCCATCCGTGCCACGATGGAAGTCGAGCTCGAGACCCGCCAGCATTTCGACAACGCAGCCGCCAAGGTCCTGGAAGGCATGGGCATCTACGCCCCCACGCTCGGCATCATCGGCGCGGTGATGGGCCTGATGGCGGTCATGCAGAATCTCAATGATCCGAGCAAGCTCGGTCACGGCATCGCCGCAGCCTTCATTGCGACCATCTACGGTATCGGGCTGGCGAATCTGTTTTTCCTGCCGATGGCGAGCAAGCTGAAGGCGATCGTGCAGCACCAGTCGCAGATTCGACAGATGACCATCGAAGGCATCATCGCGATCGCGCAGGGCGAAAACCCGCGCAACATCGAATCGAAGCTCAAGGGTTATCTGCACACCTGATTCATGGCCAGAAAGCAGCACCACGAGGAACATCTGAACCACGAAGCCTGGGCCATCCCGTACGGCGACCTGGTGACGCTCCTGCTTGCCCTCTTCGTCGTTCTCTATTCGATGTCGTCGGTGAATCTCGGCAAGTACCGCATTCTCTCCGATGCACTGGTAGCGGCATTTCGCGGTACGCCTACCACCACGACACCGGTGGCGGTCGGCAAGCCGGCGTCGGGTTCGGGCGGTGATCAGAATATGACCGGGGTGCGTCCGACGGCGCTCATCAAACTGCGCGGCGCGAAGGAGTCGCAGAAGATCGTGGAGAGCGACGCCGCTCAGCACAGCGCCGCCGCGCCGCCGGTCCCGAGCGCGCTCATCCGCATGGCGCAGGACATCGAGAAGGCGATGAAGGAGCTGATCGATCGAAAGCTGGTGACCGTGCGCCGCGAGAAGCTCTGGCTCGAAGTGGAAATCCGCACGGATATCCTGTTTGCGAGCGGCGACGCCAACATCAATGCGGCGGCGGTGCCGGTGCTGCGCACACTTGCGGGCATTCTTGGGCCATTCAAGAACCCCATTCGCGTCGAAGGCCACACCGACAATCGTCCGATTCGCACGTCCGCCTATCCGTCGAACTGGGAATTGTCCGCGGCGCGAGCGGCGACTGTTGTACACCTGTTCACGAGCCAGGGCGTCGATCCGGATCGCCTCGAGATCATCGGTCTCGGCGAACATCATCCGATTGCGACGAACGATACCGTGGAAGGACGCAACACCAACCGGCGCGTGCGCGTCGTGGTGCTCGAATCGGGCGACGTGCCTGAAGATGTGTATGCCGCGCGTCAGCAGCCGGGCCCGGAGATCGCCGCGCAGGCGGCCGCGCTCGGTGTCTCAGGTCCAAATGGCGCGAACCGCGTATTGTTGAGTGTCCCGGCCGAACAGCTTTCGAAGCAATTCGCGCCGGCCGCCGCCGCGCCGCCTGTGTCTGCAGCGGCTCCCACTTCCCAACCCTGACCCAACGAGAAATCCCATGTGGCAGCAGAACGCACTGATTGTGATCGGCGCCTGGACCGTATTTGCGCTGCTCGGAAGCTGCGTGTTGTTCGCCGAATGGCGCGCGGCACGGATGCTCCGGTGCACGCAGAGTGACACGGCCAATGCACTGGCTCTCCTCAACAAGCAAACAGAATCCGCCGTGGCGATGAGCGTGCGCGTCGGGCAGAAGCTGCGGCGCGCGGAGCGGCAACTCGCCTGGGCAAGCGAGCGCCTCGGTCAACTGGAACTTCGCAGCGAAGGGCGTCCCTACGATCAGGCCATCGCGCTTGCGCGGCGTGGCGCGGATGCCGGTGGCCTCATGTCGACCCTTGGCTTGAGCCGCGGCGAGGCGGACCTCGTGACGCTCCTGCATCGCGAACGCAAAGCGGGCTAGTCGCTCGCATTGCTGCCGCCTTGCGCCTTCAGGTCGCAACCAGGTCCTGAAATTCCGGATACCTGCGGATGAAGGCCGCGATAAAGGGGCAGCGCGGGTCAACTTTCTGGCCCGCCGCGCGAATTGCCTCGAGCGCGCCGCGTGTCACAGCCGCGCCGATGCCGCGTCCTGCAAATTGTGCCGGCACTTCGGCATGCAGCAGAGCAACGACGCCAGGCGACCTGCGATACGTAACGAACGCCACACCACCAGGGAATGCGAGTTCATAGCGGCCCAAGCTCGAGTTGTCGCGGACGGCGTCGGACATGCTTTAATAATAGTCGATGAAAGCGCCAGACTGGGATGAACACTTGCTCACCGAGCATCGGCGGTTTATCGCCAGCGAGCCGGCCCAGCAGGCTTTCGACACGCTGGTCCTCGCCGCCCTGTTGCTGCCGGCCTATGACTGCAGCCCGGCGTCGCACGGTGATATCCGCGATTTCCGCTACCAGGACCGCGCGACGGGCGAATGGCCGTTCGCCTTCATAGTAAATCGGAAGGACCTGCTGTTCTATGTCAGAAAGCAGGGCCTGGCGCGCGTCGCCGGTGGCATTGCGGGCTTGAAGGGGCGATTTCGCAAGGTCGATGAGAACACGGCGGGCGAGCTGACCCTGCACATTGCATCCGCCGCCGAGGCGCGAAGTCTCATTGCGCTCCTGTTCGGCGAATTTCAGTCCTCCCCTGCGATGGTCCGCCACTGGTGGGTGAATCACCGGCAGGCCCCCAGCCAGGAAGTCGAAGGCGGCTATCTCTGGTCGCCGGACAAGAAGAAGAACGCAGCGAACAACGAATCGTATCGCAACGTGCTTGCGGCGCAGGCCGGCGACATCGTTTTTTCATTCGCAGACGCGGTGGTCGGCGCAGTTGGCGTCGTGCTCGGGCGTGCGCGCGAGACGCCGGAGCCTGCGCAAGCCGGCGCTGCGGGCGCGAAACGCAAGGTCGTTCTGGGTCAGCAGCTGCCGGTGCGCTTCATCACACTCAAGCAGCCGCTCAGAACGATGGAGCACGCGCAGGATCTGGCGGCGGTCCTGCCGAAGAAGAATCCGCCGCTCAGCCCGTCGGGCGTTGGCATTCGCGGCGTGTATCTGAGCGCCGTGCCCGAAGCCATGGTGATCGCGGTGCGGCGTTTGCTGGGCGGACAAGTCGAAGCCGCCGAGAACAAGGTGCGCTCGGCGATCGGCGCGGAACTGCTCGATGAGAGAACGGAAGAGAGCATTCGCCGGCGCACCGATATCGGGCCGATCGAAAAAGAGAGCCTGATCCGCGCGCGGTACGGTCACGGCGTCTTTCGCCAACACGTCGAGGAGATCGAGGGCGGCTGCCGGCTGACGGGGCTCCTCGACCGGCGCCACGTCATCGCGAGTCACATCAAACCCTGGCGCGAATCGGATGATCGCGAGAAGCTCGACGGATTCAACGGTTTGCTCTTCTCACCGCACGTCGGCCAGCTCTTCGATCGCGGCTACATCTCTTTTTCCGACGATGGGCAGCTCAAGGTGTCGCGCCATCTGAATCCCAGAGTGCTGAAGGTCTGGCAGCTGGCGCCCGCGAGCAAAGTCGAACCGTTTCGTTCCGAGCAGTGCGTGTACCTCGACTATCATCGACGCGAAGTGTTCGAGAAACATGATCGCGGTCGGCGGTCGGCGAGCGGGGGCTCATGACGGCTGCAACAACGAATCTGGCGATTCGCGCCACGCAGGCGGCCGACGAAGAGATATGGCGCCGCCTGTGGGCGGGCTACTGCGAATTCTACAAGTCGACGGTGCCGTCCGAGGTCACGGACGCAACCTGGCGCCGGATTCTCGACCCGCAGTCACCCATCTTTGGGCGCGTTGCCGAATTGGACGGTGCGGTTGTCGGTTTTGCCAACTGCGTCATGCATGCAGGCACCTGGTCGAAGCAACCGATCTGCTATCTCGAGGATCTTTTCGTCGACCCGCGAGTGCGCGGCCAGGGCGCGGGAAAGCTGCTGCTGCAGGATCTCATCGCTCTCGGCAAGGCGCGAGGATGGGAATACCTCTACTGGCACACGCAGGCGGGCAACGCGACAGCGCGCCGGCTCTACGACGTGTTCACGGCGGCCGATGACTTCGTGAAGTATCGCGTGCGCCTGCGCTGAGTCGCCCCACCCTAGCTGGCGAGAAACTCGCGCAGCGCGCCGAGGTAACTCTGCGTCCCATCCTCCAGATCGTGCGTGGCTCCGCTGAGGAGCTTCACCTGCAGCTGCTTTGGCGGAAACGCGGCGATCAGCCTGTCAGTGCGCTTGCGCGGAATGACATCGTCCTTTTCCGCGATCAGGATGAGCGTCGGTGCCGAAATTCTTCCGACCCGGCTCAGCGTATCGAAACGGTCCTTCAGGATCAGAAAAATAGGGAACCAGCGGTACGCAGCCTGCGCGACCCGCGCAATGCTGTCGTAAGGCGTGACCAGCAGGAGTTTGCTGACGGGGCGCTTGGCCGCAACGTAAGCCGCGACTCCCGATCCAAGGCTGCGGCCGATCAGCGCGACGCGCGCATGGCTTTTCTGAATCTGATCGAAGACCGAGATGGCGTCGGCGAAGAGCGCGGCTTCCGTAGGCCTGCCGGTGCTGCCGCCGAAACCGCGGTAGTTGACGAAATAGAGCGATTGATCGGACAGCCCTTGCGAGAACGGCACGATATGCGCGGCCACATCATCGGCGTTGCCGCCGAAGTAGATGACGGCATCGGGCCCCGGCCGCGCCACCTTCCAGACCTTGAGCACCGCGCCGCCCGTCTGCATGCGCAGCGCCTGCGCGGCCGTCGAGGCGACATCGGGTGTCGGAAAGTACAGGAGCGATCGTTGTGCAACGTACAGGTAAACACAGATGCCCGCGTAGGCAACGACGGCGATGACTAAGGCTGTAATGACGATGCGCTTTACCTGGGAGTTGTTGGGCGGTCGGGTCGCTCAAGTGTAGGCGAGTGCCGGCCAGGCAGAAAGACGGATGCCGATGGTAACTCCGACATTGGCGTGAATGGATTTCCGTGCAGTAAACTCGGCGGCGAATCGTAACTCGGAGGCTCGCCGCAGGCCACGAAAAAAAGCCGTCTCGGAATTCACGGGCGGTCGCGATTCGATCGAATTGACTCGAGGCATGGCGTATTGAAAGGAGAGCATTCAGATGATCGGCTATTGCACACTCGGAACGAACGATCTGGCGCGCGCCGGAAAATTCTACGATGCCCTGTTCGCGGACATCGGCGGCAAGCGGTTCATGGAAACGGACCGGTCCATCGCCTGGATGGGCGGACCGACCTCGGGCGGCTTTGGCGTCTGCAAGCCCTTTGACGGCAGGCCCGCGACCGTCGGCAACGGCGTGATGATAGCGGTCACCGTGGACAGCAAGGCGAAGGTCGACGCCTTGTACAAGAAGGCAATGCAGCTCGGCGGCAAGGACGAAGGGGCGCCCGGGCCGCGCGGCGACAGCGGGTTTTACGCCGCGTACTTCCGCGATCTCGACGGCAACAAGCTCAATGTGTTCTCAATGAGCGGCGCCTGAAGGACGCTCAAGTCTCGATGTCGATGCGCCTGGCGCCGCCGAAGATGAAAAAGAACAGCGCGCCGGCGATGGCTATGGCCGCGGTCAGTACGAACGGCACGGAGTAGCTGCCTGTTCGATCGAGGAGCCACCCGGTGATCGCGACTCCTGCGACACCGGGGATCGTCGCCAGCGTGTTGCTCACGCCGATGAGAATCGCGCAATGACGGGGCGCGATGTCGAGCATGTTCGCCGCGAAGCCGGACCAGCCGATGCCAAACGCGCCGGTCGCGGCGCAGACAAGCGCGAGCGCGTGAGTTGGCGAGTGCACATGGCGAACGAGCCACAGAAAGGTCGCCAGGCCCAGGAGTCCTACTCCGACTGTCAATTTGCGTACGAGAATCACGGCGACGCCGCGTGCGATCGCTCTGTCGGCGAGTATCGCCCAGAGATTGCCGATCACGAACGCCGCAAGCCACGGCGCTGCGGAGTACAGGCCGGCATTGGTGAAGCTCAGGCCCATCGCATCCTTGAAGTAGCTGGGGAGCCAGCCGAGCAGGAAATAGAGGGCCCAGTTATTGCAGAAATGCGCAGTGAAGATTGCCCAGACTGGAGCTTTCCACAGGAGTTGGCTCACCGGTCTTAGCATGCCCTTGTCGGCTGTTTCGTTGCGCGCCTGAAGCAACTGCAACTCTTCGGTTGAGACGCGCTGGTCTTCGGCTGGATTATTCTGGACGCCCATAAGCCAGATCGCCGTCCACACTAAGCCTATGGCACCGAACAAATAGAACGACGCGGGCCAACCGAATAGGCCCGTGAGCCAGCCGGTCACGGCGAATCCCACAATCTGGCCGATCGGTATGCCACTCAAGAAGCGCGTAACCGCGCGCGAGCGCTCGTTCGCGGGCACCCAGCGTTGGAATATTTCGTAGGTCGCGGGCATCACCGCCGCTTCGCCTATCCCAAGTCCGATGCGCGCGGCGATGAGAACTGCAAGTGATACGGATGCCGCCCAAGGCGTGATCAGCGTGAAGAAGGACCAGACGATGACGGATGCGGCGAGCACGCGCTTGCCGCCAAAGCGCGTTGCGAGCCAGCCGCTCGCGATCATGAAGAGCATGTAGCCGATGAAGAACGATGAGAGAACGAAGCCCTTCACGGTCTGCGACCAGCCGAACTGCTCGCGCATGGCGACCGCGGCGACGGAAATGTTCACGCGGTCGGTGTAGGCGATGAACATCGCCAGGAAGCACATCGCCAGCACGGCGTGCCGGCGACCCCAGGCCTGCGGGTTGACCGCTGCTGTGATCGGATTGCTCACTGCTGCTGTTCTTTTTCTAAGTGGAGCGGCATTGGAATGATAGCACTGCAGCCCGCGGCCAATGCGAGGCCAAAAAAAAGCCCGGACAGAGCCGGGCTTTCTTCTCGCGCATTGCTTGCGCAATTCGCAAAGGCGATTTACCAGCGACCGCCGCCGCCGCCACCACCGCCAGTATTGCCGCCGCCGCGGTAGCCACCGCCACCGCCGCCGCCCGGACGACCACCACCGCCACCGCCGCGGGGCTTGTCCTGAGCCTCGTTGACACGAAGCGGACGACCGCCCATGTCCTGGCCGTTCAAGCTCTGGATGGCGCGGGCCGCATCGGCCTGGTTCATCTCGACAAATCCGAAGCCGCGCGGACGACCCGTATCGCGATCGGTCGGCAGGGAGACGGACTCAACAGTACCGTGCTGCGAGAACAGCGTGCGGACGTCCGCTTCGCTCGCAGTAAACGGCAGGTTTCCAACATAGATCTTCGCCATGACTAGAACACTCCAAATTGATCAACCGGCTTCGGCAGCGATTTCGGTCCTGCCTTGACGCCAAGCATACCGCAGGTCCAATTGAATGGCTCCTAGGCGTCTTCCGGTGGAATGACCGGCGTGAACGGCTTGCGCGCCTGCACAACGCTGTAATAGACGACGCCGATGAGAAGGATCGCGCTGAAGACGGTCCACAACACGGGTATGCCGTCGAGGAAGCCGACGTGAAAGTTCAGCAACTGCGTCTTTTCTACAACGGTTTCCAGCGGTGTTGGATTGCAGCAAGGCCGGGGCCAGGCGAAGTTCACTAGCATGCTGCCGCCCCAAACGAGCCCGAGCACGTTGACCAGGACCCCCCACTTGCCGAGCGAGAAGGGCGCGCGGGTCCGTGGCCAGCCCCCCAGCCGAGCCTTGAGCGTCGCGAGATTCCCAAGGAAATAGCTGAGATAGATCATCCCGGTCGCCGCAATGGCGATATAGGACGCGCCCGCGTATTGCAGGAGCGGCACGGCCGCGAGGAGGCCGACGACAATGCAGGCGCCAATCGGCGTGTGCAGGCTTGGACTCACTTTCGACATGATCCTGGAGAAGGGCAGCTGATTGTCGCGCGCCATCCCGAAGCCGAGCCGGATGGTGGAGGTCATGATCGAGAGGCAGCAGACAAAGATCGCCGCGGACACTACCAGCAGATAGATAGTGGCGAAGGCGGGCGAGAGATTGGCTTCGATGATCTGGACTGGGCCGATGCCCTTGGCGATCGCATCCTTCACATCGGGGATCGCGACCAGCATCCCGAGGAGAAAGATGGTGCCGATGATGAAGGCGCCCACAATCGATGACAGCACCGCTTTCGGCGCCTCCCGCCGTGGATTACGGGTCTCTTCGGCCAGAGTCGATGCCGTGTCGAAACCGTAGATGACAAAGAGACTCATGAACATCGCAGCGAGGAAGGAGCTGCCGGTGACGCTCGTACCGCCGGTCTGGAAGACCACGCCCGGACCCTGGTGGTTGTGCGCCAGAGCGAGAATGAGCGCGAACACCACCATGCCAAGAATCTCGAAGACGACGCCGGTGTTGTTGACGATCGAGACCAGCTTGACGCCGTAGATGTTGAGAACGGTGATCAGCAGCAGCGTCACGATCGCGATGTTGCGCTGGGTGGACAGGTCGTTCGGCAGAGCCCAGCCGAGCCCATTGAACGTCGGGATCAGCGCGAGCGGCAGCGTTACGATCACCGCGGTCACGGTCAGCACTCCCGCCGACAGGTAGATCCATCCTGAGAACCAGGCGTATTTCCTGCCCGTCAGGTATTTGGTCCACTGAAAGACCGAGCCGGCTACCGGGAAGTGACTCGAGAGCTCGGCGAAATTGAGGGCAATGAACAGCTGCCCTACGAAAACGAGCGGCCAGGTCCAGAAGAAGAACGGGCCGACAAAACTCAGGCCCAGCGCGAACAGCGTGAAGATGCCGGTCGACGGTGAGATGTAGCTGAAGGCGACGGCGAACGAGCTGAACGTGCCGAGCGTGCGCTTCAGTTCCTGCTTGTAGCCAAACTTGGCGAGGTCCGCGGTGTCGCGGGCGGCATCCGCTTTTCTGCTTTCGATGGAATCCATCGGGACCCTCCTGTCATTTTTTTTATGGGCCGGGTCCGCCGGCGGCCGCGGACCGTGCGCTACGGTACGACCGAGCCCGATCCTTGTCCACAGCCACGTTGTAACCGAAGAAGTTGTTGATTCCGAAGCCCGGCAGGACAATGCGGGCGAGCTTTAGCCGAGTCCCATTTCAGGGGGGGATCTCATGAAAATGAAGATGCTTGAGCAGGGCCTCACCTACCGCGGCCGGGCGCAGGGCGTGCGGCAGACGTATCACGTGTTTGAGGCGCAGGACGGATACTTTGTGATGTCCTTCGCGCGCGCCAAGTTAAAGGCGGGCGGCGGCTACTTCAACGTCGTCAGCAAGAAGGCTGTCGAATTCGTGCGCAAGCGCCACGGCCGCGCCGGACGGCTCACGGCGCGAGATGTGGCGACGAAAGCGCGTCGCACGAAGCACTTCCCCACGAACCTCGTCGCCCTGAACGTGCTCTATGTGCTCGTCGCTCTGAAGCAGGCGACGGTGGTACGCGAAGGCGAGCATCGCCAGCTCTTCTTCTCCTTGAGGAAGCAAAAAAGCCGGCGCCGGCGCAGCTGATCGACGCTAGCGCAAGCACACCGCCTCGACGTTGTTGCCGTCGGGATCGATGAGGAACGCCGCGTAGTACGTCGGGCTGTAGTCCGCCCTCAGGGCAGGACCGCCATTGTCCTTGCCCCCGGCAGCGAGCCCGTTCTCGTGGAAGCGATCGACCGCCGCGCGCTCGTCTGCGCGGAAGGCAATGTGCGCGCCACCGCCCGGTGCGCCTCCCTTACTACTTTGATAGAGCCAGAGTGCCGGCGCGCCGCGCGGCCCGATCCCAGCCCCTGAAGGATCCTGCGAGGTCACGACGTGACCGAGGGACCTAAGCGCGGCCGCATAGAAACGCGTGCTCGCGTCGACGCTCTTAACCTGCAAGCCGATGTGGTCGTACATGAGAACCTCCTTTGTGGGAGGCCATGCTAGAGAACGGCGGCGCTGCGCTCTTGGAGAATCTTGCGATTACGGCTGTGTTCACCGAGCGCAGCAGCGCGAAAGCGGCCGGGTGAAACACCGGCGGCGCGATGAAAAGTGCGAACGAAGTTCGACAGATCGCTGAAGCCGACATCGCCGGCAATCTCCGTGATCGAGCGCGAGTCATGCGCCAGCAGACGCGCCGCGTGCCGGAGGCGCGAGCGCACGAGATACTGATGCGGCGTGACGCCGATGACCTTGCCGAAGAGCCGCAGAAAGTGAAAAGCGCTCAAGCCCACTTCGGCCGCAGCTCTCTCAAGATCGATTTCCTCATGGGCGTGTTCATCGAGCCACAAGGCTGCGCCGACCGCTCGACGGCGGTCGCGCGCGACAGTCCGCGGTGGTTTGCGCTTGCGCCCGGCAACGAGTTCCAGCAGGCGAGCGACCAGCAGCAGGCCGGCCTCGTCGATGCCCAGGTTATTGTTGCCGTTGGCGGCCGCCTGCGCTAACTCGCCGAGCACCATCAGCTCAGGCAGCGGTGGCAGTGACCCGCCACACCATGGCGCGCGCGACGGATCACGCAGCTCGGCGAGTGCTTCGAGGGCGGCGGGTGTGAAATGAAACGAGAGGCATTCGTCCCCGCAGGCGTGATGATCATGCGTGCAGACGTAACTCTCACCGGGCGCGCCGAGCAGAATCGATCCGGCCACGAGTTCGAACGATGCGCCGCCTACCCGATAGCCGAAGCTGCCGCGGCGGACATAGGCAATGGAAAAACTCTGATGCTGCTCGATGAATGGCGCGTCCGCCGGTCCGGCGCTACAGCGGTAGTCGACGACCCGGAGCGATGCGTTTTGCAGCAGTGCGGTGACGGCCATACCCGCGCGATTCTACGCGCGGGCAGGGGCACGGGAAATTCCAGTCGCGTTCTAGCGTTTGAGCGGCGCGACCAGGCGTGACCAGATCGACTTCTCTTCGGGCGCGCGCTGGCTGGAGCCTTCGGCCAGATCGGCAAGCCGCTTCTCGGGCACCGGGCGCGGGCTACTCATTTCGATCACGGAGTGCATGCCTGTGGCACCGACATCCTTGCGCGGGACAACCTGACGTTCGGCGAATCGTTCGCGCTCGGCGCTGCTCACGCGCTTGATCTCTGGCGCTTCGAAGAAGGACTTCAGATACGCGCCAACCGCCTGGGCGGAAATGTCATCGTTGAAGAAACCAAGACGCAAGGCGTGCATCAGCTTGCCATCGATGAGACCCATCACCGTGTACAGGCGGTAGGCTTCGAAAATATCGAGACTGGGCACGTGTTCGGGGTCGATCTCATGGTGAGACAACTCGAGTTGCACCACGAACCAGCGCGACGCGTCGTCTTCCGCAAGATCGAGTGGAGCGAGCGCGTGCAGCGTCTGCGTGCTGTCCACGGCCGGCGCCGGCCGGGAATCGATCGCGGCCTTGCGTTCGGCGGGTTTTGTCGTCTTTGCCTGATGAGCCCCAGCCGATGTGGGCATACCGGTATGCGCCGGCGCATGGTGTTTGGCGCTCGTCGCCGGGGCCTGCGGCCTTCCCGTGGGCGGTGCCGCCTTCATTGCGGGCGGCGCGGATTTCGCTGCGGCCGCTTGCGCATGCGCAGGTGCCGCTGACGGCGTGCCATTCATTGCCGGCACGGCCGCTTTGGCGGGCCCGATGATCGTGGACGCGGGCTTGGCCGGTTTGCCCGCGCTCCGCGCCTTCTTGGCGGGCCGAGCGCCGCGCACGGCGCCTGGGGGCACGGCATTGTTCCTGGCCTGCTGCGACAGCACCGCTGCATCAGCAGTGGAAGCCTGGCGTGTCTCTTTGACAGTCGGCGGTGCAGCCATCTCGCTCGACACTGCGGGCGCCGCCATGGGCGGCGGGGCATCGGGCACGAGTTCGAGGTCGATCGATGCGGTAGCCCATGCCGGCGCGTCATTTCTTGCAGCGGGAGTCGCCGGCGCTACGTCCGGCGCGAGCGAGAGAACGATGGGCTCTGGCGCGGGTACGACGGCGACGGGCGCGGGCGCGCTCTCTTTGGGTTCGAGCACTATTGTCGGTTCAACGTACTCAACGAATCCAGCGTCGGCTTCAGTGACTTTTGCCACGAGCCCAGCGGCAGTCGGTGCCGGCACGGGCTTCACGGTCAGCGCTGCGACTCGATCTGCCATCAGCGGTGTCACTACTTCCGCGCTGAGCACTGGCTCTGGCGCGGAGACGGTCGCTGCAGAGGGAGCGTCCAAAGCATCGAGTACGGCGCTCGTCTTGAGCATCAGCACCTCGACGCTGCTCGCGACGTCGACCACTTCGTCGACAACGATAGGGGCGACAATCGGCTGCGCGGCTTCGACGGCCGGCACCGAGGCTGTGGCCATAATGTTTTCGACCGGTGCCGGCGCTGCGGCCGCGATAGTTTCGACCGGCGCCGCCGTGGCGACCGGTGCGATCTCGAGCGGCGCGGCTGTAGCGACCGGTGCGATCTCGACCGGCGCCTCTGTTGCCATCGATGTGGTGTCAACTGGCGGTACGGTAGCGACGGGAACGCTTTCAGCTGGCAGTGCTATTTCAGTGGGCACGCTGGCGGCAGGTGCGGGAGTCGCGGCAGGGGCCCCCGCATCGGCTTTGTCGACGAGATTCTCGAGATTGTTTGCCTCGTCGACGACAACCATGTCCTGGATCGACGTCAGCACGTCCGTGGGGGACTTGAGTGAGGGCCGAGGTTCCTGGCGACGCTCGATTTCGGGCCAGGGATCCACGCGCAGCGGCACGCCGGACAGGAGGTCATCGTCCAAACTGATATCAACGTCAATATCTTCAACCGACGACTGCAGAACCAGGACTCGACCGGTCTGTGCATTCGCATCGGTCGTCACCGCGCTCGAAGCGGCGGGTGTCGACTCGACCGCCACAGGCGTTGGCGCGATCGCGACCGACGCCGGCTCGATTGCCGCGGGCATTGGCATAACCGGCGCCCGCATCTCGACTGGTGCGGGCTGCGCGGGCAGCGCTTCGACTTCCGCGAGAATGCCGGCGAGCGCCGCGAGTTTCTGTTCGATCGTCTGCGTGCTGGTAAATGCAGTTGGCTCGAACGCAAAGGACTCAACCGCAATCGAGGCCACCACGGGCGGCTCGACTGCAACGAACTCATCCACAAGTGCCGCAACGACGATGGGCTCAACGGCTGTGGGCGCAACTATTGCGGGTTCAACAACCGCGGGCTCGATGGTCGCAGGCGCGATCGAAGCGGGCTCGACCGCGACAGGTTCGGCAGCGATCGTTGCCGGCAGGGTGGCCGCCACGTCGAACTGACTGTCGAGCGACTCGACCAGCGCATTGCTTCTGGCGACAAGATTCGTAAGACCGCTGTCGTCGTCAGCTGCAACGGGCGCCTGGGCTACAGTGGGAGCGGGCGTTACCACTGCCGGCGCCACCATTGCCGGCGTCACAGTGGCCGGTGCCACAGCGGATTCCAGTAGCGGGCCGAGTGCCGGCCGGGTGCCCGTCGCTTCGATCGGCGCGCTCAGGATGGCCGCCCAGTCCGTTTCGAACGGTTCGGGCAACGGCTCCAGCGCGGTGTTGCGCGGTTGTGTCGCCGGCTCAACCTGCGCGAACCTGCCGGTCAGTTCGATCTTGTGTCCGAATGCGGACGGACCAAATTCCGGGCCGATTGGGTTGAAGGTCGGCACCGGCACCACTTCGATGGGCGTTGCCGGTGCCGCCGCAACAAACGCGACTGCTTCGGTGTCGACACGCGATGTCGGCGCGCTCTCCATGATCGTCGGGGCCACGACAACCGCGACAGGTTCGGGCGCAGCGGAAACAGCCACAGGCTCGGGAGCAGCGACAACAGCGACAGGCTCGGCAATAGCGACAGCTACCACCGGTTCGGGAGCAGCGACCACATTTACGGATTCAGAAGCAACTGCCGTCGCTACCGGCTCGAGAGGAACGACCGGTTCCGGCGCGGCGACAACCGCGACGGGTTCGATGATCGGGCTTGCCGGGACAGCGGGCGTCGATTGCGGTGCCTGCGCTTTCTCAATGACGACCGTCGGTACAATTTCGCCTGTGCCCGGCATGACTTCGTTGCGCAGCACGGGAATCGAAAGCACGGGGATGGCAACCACTGGAGCTTGCGGGGCCGGCGCAGCATTCATGGGCTGGGTGGCTTCGTACCATTCGGTAGACGCGCTGTGTCCGGCAGCGGGCGGCGCACTGACGGGCTTCACGACGGGTGCTTGCGCTTTCTTCGCAGGAGCTGCGGCCTTGGCGGCCGGCGCAATCGGAGGCTTGGCGCGCGGTGCCGGCGTCGGAGGTGCTGCTGCCACTTGCGGCGATGGCGCGGGAGAGGCTGCAACCGGCTTTGCTTCGACCGGTCTTTTCGGCGGCGCCTTTTTCGCGGGCGGTGCGGCAGTCTTGGCTGCGAGATGCGGCAACAGGGCGTCGAGGTCCCAGCCAGAGCCGGTGGTTTCCAGAGCCTCGTTCTTCACGACGGGCTTCGCTGGCATCGGTAAGCGGCGTGCGGCTGGCTTGGCCGTCGATTTCGGTGGCGGTTTTAGCGCCGGCCTGGTGCCACTCTCGGCAATGCGCGTGGCGCTCGCGATGGCGCGCAGATCATCCTCGGCGGCGACGGCCATCATCGCGCCTGGGTACACTTCGCGCAGGGTCGCGAGCAACGCGTCCGCTTCGAGTTCCGTGCTGATGGGGCCGAGTCGCAAGCGAAATCGCTGACGTCCGTCTTCGGTGCGCGTCACCTGGTAGACGTGCATGCCCTCAAGGCTGAGCACATTCTTCGGCGGGATGGTGATCGGTGCCGTGGACGCGCTCAGATTGATGACAAACGGGCCCGGCCCGCCCAGTCGCGGCGTTTCAGGCGGCGGAGCGAGCAGATCATCGATGGTCAGATGCCAGATGTCTTCGGCCGCGTGCTTGTCCTTCATTCCACCCACGCAGTCTCTCTCTACGACGAGCCACAGCGCACGGGGTGGATTCTGTCTGGTAGCGCAAGGCCGCGAGATGACGCAAGTCGCTCATCGGCGACATGAACTTCGCAGTTCTTGGCACGGACATCTGTGTCAACCCCCTTATGTAAACAACGGCACCTACCGCCTCGCGATGCCGGGGATTTCCGGGTTCGTCCCAGGAAAGTAGCGGCCCGCATACGCTCTGCTAGCCTTGCGCGCAGTCGGAAAAGACAGGGGATTCACATGAAGCGATTCTTCGGCCTCGTGGGGTTGGTCATTGCGGCGATTTACGCTGCACACGCCGCCGACAAGGCAGCGCCGCCGCCGGCGTGTTCGAGCGCCGAATACCGGCAATTCGATTTCTGGGCCGGCGACTGGAACGTCACGCAGAATGGCAAGCAGGCGGGCACGAACCGTATCGACAAGATTCTCGGGGGCTGCGCATTGCTCGAGAACTGGGCTGGGACTGGCGGCTCATTCGGGCACAGCCTCAACTACTACGATGCATCGCGAAAGGTCTGGCACCAGACCTGGGTCGACAATCAGGGCGGTCCTCTCGAACTCGAAGGCAGGCTCGAGCACGGCAACATGGTACTTGCCGGCAACACGCTGGATCCTGCGACGGGCGCCGCCACCCTCAATCGCATCACCTGGACGCCGCAAGCGGATGGCAAGGTGCGCCAGCACTGGGAAACGTCAGCCGACGGCGGCAAGAGCTGGCAAACGGCATTTGATGGACTGTACGCGCGCAAATAGCTGGCCGGACCGATTCGTCGCGGCATGGCGACAATGCGCTTGCAGTTGTTAAACCTCCCATAGCGGAACGACCTCGCGTCATTACAATCAGACCATTCGAGGAGATCAGACCCACCCTAAAGCTTCGCGAGATCATCCCTCTTGACGCCACGCGTGCCGAAGTCCGTTTTCAAACTTGCCGTGTGCTGGTGCGCGCTTGCGCCGGCCGCGGCGCTCGCCGCGCTTGGCGATGCCGCCCAATCCATCGAGCTCGACCGCGTGCAGTTGAACGCCAGCGCACGCATTGTCACGGCGCCTCGCTACACGGTGTACGAACTCACGGTACCCGGTGGCACAATCGTGCGCGAATTCGTCGCTCCCGCGGGAGTCGTGTTCGCAATTGCGTGGCGCGGCCCGTTCATGCCCGATCTGCGGCAGGCGCTTGGGGCCTACTTCGAGCCCTATCAAAGCGCCGTGCGTGCGAACTCGGCGGGTCGCGCACAAGTGTCGGTGGCGCAGCCCGATCTCGTGGTGAATTCAGGAGGCCATCAGCGCGCGTTCTTCGGGCAAGCCTATCTGCCGCAGGCGCTTCCGCCAGGCGTCACGATCGACGAGTTGCGTTGAGCCATGGGGTCGTTTAGCGAGAATCTCGCGCGCTCGTTCATCTGCGTCATCTGTCTCGTCGCGTCCGCTTGTGGCGGCGGCGGTGGAGGCGGGGGCGGTGGCGGGCCGAGCCCGCTGCCGAGCGGGCCGAACGTTGCGTCCATCACGGTCGACAGCGGTCCAGCCGGCACAGTGAACACGGCGTTCGTGAGCGTCACACTCTGTGTGCCCGGTACCGCGACCTGTCAGACCATCGATCACGTGCTCGTCGATACCGCGTCGAGCGGCCTCAGGATCGTCGCATCACTGCTCGATCCCGCGCTCACGCTGCCGTCGGTTGATGATGGAGCGGGCAATCCGCTTGCCGAATGCATGCAGTTTGCCGACGGCCACAGCTTCGGCTCTCTGCGGCAGGCCGACGTCAAAATCGCGAGCGAGCAGGCGAGCGGCATTCCTGTTCAGATCATCGGTGACCCGGCATTTGCTTCCGTGCCCGCGGATTGCTCGGCGATTGGACCTGCGGAAGATACGGTGCAGACGCTGGGTGCCAACGGCATTCTCGGGATCAGCGTATTTCGCGAAGACTGCGGCGCGGCCTGCACAGCTGCGGCAGTACCAGGCGCTTACTACAGCTGTCCGGCAACGGGCTGTCTGTCGGCCAGCGTGCCTCTCAGCAGCCAGGCACAGAATCCGGTCTGGCATTTCGCCATCAACAACAACGGCTCCATGGTCGTATTGCGCAGCATCGATCCCGCGGGCGCCGCGCTGGTCGCCGGCGCGCTCGTCTTCGGCATCGATACACAGAGCAACAATCGGCTGGCCAGTGCGAATGTGCTCGCTGTCGACCCGGCGACGGGCACGTTCAACACGCTCTACGGCGGACAGACTCTGCCCGCAAGTTTTCTCGATTCGGGATCGAACGGCCTGTTCTTCAACGACAGCTCATTGCCCGTGTGCACCGGTTCGATTGCGCCGGGATTCTATTGTCCGACGACAGTGCGGTCGCTGTCGGCGACTCTGCAGAGCCACACCGGCGTCTCATCGAGTGTCACATTCCGGGTGGCAAACGCCGAGACGCTGCTAGCGAACAACGTCACGTTCATTGCGTTCGGCAGTCTTGCGGGTACCAATTCGCTGGCGGGAAGTTTCGACTGGGGCCTGCCATTTTTCTTTGGACGCACGGTCTACGTCGCGATCGAAGGGCAGAGCACGTCGTCAGGCCTCGGACCCTTCCTCGCCTACTGACTGCTGCCCATGCCTCCGTTCATGAACTTCACGAACGCAGCGAGTGCAGGGCGCTCATCGTCCCAAAGCTCGTACGTCGGCGCGGTATCGTCCGCGCCCAGCTGCAGCGCGACGTGTCCCGCGGCGGCGACGAAGCGCAACGTCGCAAGATCCGTGGCGTAAACGGTCGGCAGGGCGTCCTGACCCGGCGGCGCGTGCACTGGAACTGCAATGCCCTGATCCGCGGCGCGCGTGCCGGCCGGATCGAATCGTATCCGGCGGTCGTCCGCAGCCAGTACCAGCGTGCCCGCCGCCGCGTTGCGCCGCGCGCCACGCACGTCCACGGTCGACCAGACATACACGATCAGTACGTAAGTGATATTGCCGCTGCGATTGACCGCTGCGGCGGCGACGGTCACATAGTCGCGCGTGTTTGCCGCCAGCTCGCGACGTTCCCGTGCGAGCACGAGAGGATGGCGCACCACTGTCACGGTGGCCGCCGATTTCTCGTCGAGATACTCCGTCGGTCCGTTGTCAGCTGGCGTCGCTGCGCAGGCCGCGAGCGCTTGCAGCAGTCCGAGCAAAATGAGCGGTCGAATCGATCGGGTCACGTCAGAATGCGATGCCGTCAAAATGCAATACGATAGGCGAGGCTCACATAGTAACGCCTGGTGTTCTGTGTCTGCAGCGCCCCGTCGCGCTTGCCGAGCTGGCCGCCCACTTCGAACTGCAGCAGGCGCCGGTCACGCTGGTAGTCGATGAGGAGCGATGGAATGATGATGAGCTCGGAGCTGCCGTCCGACAGCAGTTTGCGCTGGTCGACTTCGAGCCGCGGTCCGAGACGCCACGCCCCCGCAAGGGGGAACCGGCTGGTGAGTCCGAGCGCGGTGAGTTTGCCGACTTCGGTATCCGCGTAGGCGAGGCTCAATACATTGAAATCCCCGCTACGCCAGATGCTGGAGCCGTAGAGCTGCATCTGGTACGTGAGATTGAGCCCGGTCGCGGGTTGCGCGTCCACGCCACCGGAGGCAATGGTCGCGGCGGTCTCCGTCGCGGACACGGCTGTTGAGAACTGAAAGCGTTCGCCGATCGGGCGGGTCGCGGTGATGCTGTAGTTCGAGGTGATTGGCGTGCGATCGCGAGCGAGCTGGAAGATCTGATCGAGAGTGAAGATCTGTTCCATTTCGGCGATCGTCGTCACCGGCTGACCGATCAGCGCGTTGCGCGTCGTCAGGACCGGCGAATTGCGCCGCTCGAGATCGAGGCTCAGGGTCCAGCGCGCGGGCAACTGCAGCGTACCGATGAACGTCGCCGCGTTCAGCGACTGATACACCGTGTCGTAGTCCACCAGCGCCAGCAGCGATTCCCTGGGCCGCAGGTAACGCAGCTCGAGGCCGACGGCCTGACGGTCGCGCACGCCATCGAACTGCTGGGTGGCCGCGAAGAGACTCGCGTCCCAGTGCGCGCCCGGCGGTGTATAGGCGATCGAAACGGTTTCGAACCGCCGGTCGCTCTCAATCGAGGCATTGGTGCGCTCGACGGGATAGCCCGCCGCCAGATTGACGCTCCACGACGGACGCCACTGGTACGATGCGAACAGGCCGTCGAAGGTGCCGAGGACGCCGTCCTGGTTGCGCGACTGCCGGCCGAGGCGTGCGAAGAGCCCGAGGCTCCGATCCGCGATCTCGAATGACGCGACGCTGACGCGTTTCGTGTCGCCCGTCTGATTCTGGGAAAAGCTCTTGGCGTAGCCCGCGCTCAGGCGCGTCATCAGATCGAAGCGCTCCCCGCGGCGCTGCGCGAGCACGTCCACGTCGTTGAACAGCGCGTTCTGGCTCGTCGTCAGAGTGGCGCTGGGCAACGTCGTCGGACCTGGTGGCGTGCTGTTATCGACACGCGTGCCGTCGTAGCGAAAGAGCTGCGCGACGCCACCCGTGAAATGCCAGCCGGCCTGATCCTCTCCGGCGCTACCGCGCCTGCGCGATCGTGCGGAGGCGGCGCGCAACGCATGGAGCCGGATCGCGATGCGCTCGGCGGCTTCTCCCTTGGGATAGCGCCTGAGATATTCCTCGTATTCCGCCTTCGCGTGCGCCAGCTGCCCCGAGCGCTCGCGCGCGAGCCCGAGCAGTTCCTGCGCGCGGGACCGGTCCGGAAATTCCGGCTGCCGCTGCAGTTTGGTCAACAGGGTCACAGCCTTTGGATAGTCGCGAGCGGCGAGAGCCGCACGCGCATCGGACATCAACTTCTCGAGCGTCGCGTCATCTAGCGCGGGATCGGTGCCGATCGGTTCGACCGGCGGCAGCCCGCCCTCGTCAAGCACGGCGCCGGCATCGCTCGTGGCCTGATCGTCGCCGACCGCGAGCCAGGCGCGCGGATAGTCGGCCTGCGCGAGCGTGAGCAGCCGTTCAGCGTCCGCGCGTTTCGCGATGGGACCGACTCGCAGCCGGTACCATTTGTCGCCATCAACAAGCGCTTCCGACACATAGGCGACCATCTTCATTCGGTCGCTCGCGATCTTCAGCGCCGCGTCGTCAAAGGCCGTTGGCTGTGAATCGAGGTTGATGGCGAAGTTGCTGACGGTGTCGGCGGGCTCGTTGATGATCACCTTGCCGCGGCCGCGCGCGCGGTCGAGCAGCCGAATGCGAATGCCGCGCACATCGACGCCCTGGGCGAGCACGAAGCGTTCGGTCTTGCGCCACGACAGCACGAGCGTGACTTGGCCGGGCACGTCGGATTCGACGCGCGCCCCGGCTATGATTTTCGCACCGCCCGAAACCGGCGGCAGCTCGCCGGCGATCTGCGATCCGGCGCTCGCGCCGCAATCCGCGAGGGGCTGCAGCTCGATGCGCAACTCCGGTCCGTCGGACGCGGGCAGATGCGTGATGTAGCGCATCGAGCAGGTGAAGACGACGGTGATGTCCGCCTGATCGTCGTGATCGGCAACGTCGATCAGGTCGACGAAGCGCGCCGGGCCTGCCGCGGCCATCTGCGCGGGCAGTGTTCTCGGGGCGAGCGCGCTTGTCAGCAGGACGAGCAGCGCAAAGGCGCCCGCTCTAGTGCTTGAAGGCGGCATCGGAAACCCGGTGATACGGACCTGGCACGACCTTCACAACGGTCGTGCCGGTAGCGTCGCTGTACACGTGACATGCGCCGCTGCAGCTGCGCAGTTCGCTCGCCGTGTATTTCTGCCCGTCCACCGTCTTCAAATGGACGTCCGCCTTGAAGTCTCGCGCGTGGCAACTGCCGCAGGTGCCGGCATCGGCGGGCGAGGGATAGGGGACCTGATCCGTATTCGACGTATGGCACGTGATGCAGGCGAGCGCCATGCGGTGGTCACCCGGATAGTTCGCGGACGCATGCGTGAATCGAATGAGGGTCCAGTCCGCATAGCTGTGGCAGACCGCGCAGTCGATACGCGTCTGCAGGTGCGCCGAGCCCATGCCAGTCGCGCTTGCGCCGTTGTGGCAACTGGCGCAATTGCTGGTGAGCGTCGAGTGATCGAGCCGCACGGGTTTCCACGCAAGCGTGCCGTGGCAGGTATCGCATTCGGCCAACGTCGGAATGTGCGTATTGGGCTTGCCGCTTGCGTGGACGGAGTCGTGGCAGGTTGAGCAGCTGTGCGGCGCGATCGCGGCGTGATCGACACGAGC
>JBGPLJ010000017.1:0-22009 GCA_041486385.1 Steroidobacteraceae bacterium | reverse complement strand
GTGGATCGCCGGGCGCCATGCTGCGTCCGACCTCGGCTATTTTTTCGAGCACGCGATCCTTGAGCGACTCGTGGACGATGAGACGCGATCCCGCTGAGCACATCTCGCCTTGATTGAAGAATATCGCGTAAGCAGCGGCGGTGGCCGCGCGCTCGACGTCCGGACAATCTGCAAGCAGGATATTCGGCGATTTGCCGCCGCACTCGAGCCACACCCGCTTCATGTTCGATTGACCGGAGTACTCGAGCATCATCTTGCCGGTACGCGTCGACCCGGTGAACGCCACGCAGTCGACGTCCATATGGAGCGCCAGCGCTTTGCCAGCCGTTGCGCCGAGGCCCGGCAGCACGTTCAAAACGCCAGCGGGGATTCCAGCCTCAACCGCAAGCTCGGCGGCGCGAATAGCCGTGAGCGACGATTTCTCCGACGGTTTCAACACGATCGAATTGCCGGCCGCAAGCGCGGGACCGAGCTTCCAGGACGCCATCAGCAGCGGGAAATTCCAGGGCACGATGGCGGCAACCACGCCGACCGGCTCGCGCGTAATGAGCGCGAGCGCTGCATCGCCCGTCGGCGCGACCTGATCGTAGATCTTGTCGACGGCTTCGGCGAACCACTGAATGCAATTCGCCGCCGCAGACATGTCGACACCGAGCGCATCGCTCACGGGTTTGCCCATATCGAGCGATTCGAGCAGCGCCAGCTCTTCGGCATTCTTGCGAATGAGGTCCGCGAACCCGAGCAGCGTCTGCTTGCGCTGACGCGGCGCAAGACGCGACCAGCTGCCGTGCTCAAATACCTTGCGCGCGTTGGCGACTGCACGATCGACGTCGGCCTGATCGCACGACGCGATCTTCGCCAGCAGCTTGCCGGTAGCCGGGTTGATGGAATCGAAGGTCGCGCCCGACGCGGCGTCGACGTAGCGTCCGTCGATGAATGCCTGTCCGCGTATGGCAAGGTTGCCGACGCGGCTATGCCAATTGATGGTGTCGGGCTTTGCTGCCATGGAGGTCAACCTGGAGGAAATTTGGGGACGCGGGCGAAGGTTCAGAACGTCGGCGGCGTGCAGGCCGAGATGATCTCACAGTCCTCGCGGCCCGGATTGCGGAAGCGATGCGGCACGCTGCTCGAAAAATAGTAGGCTTCGCCGGGACCGAGCACGCGGGTGTTGCCCGCAACCGTGAGCTCGATGCGTCCACGTACGACGACGCCGCCTTCCTCGCCCTTGTGACTGAGCATTTCCTCGCCTGTATCGGCGCCGGCCGCATAGTTCTCGTGCATGATCGCCATCTGGCGGTTCGGCCGCAGCGCTGCGACGAGCCGCAGCGACACTGCTCCACGTCCAAGGTCGGTTAGTTCATCCTTGCCGAAGAAAACCTGCGGACTCACCGCGAGATCGAGCGTAAAGAACTCGGCGAGCGACATTGGAATGCCGTCGAGAACCTTTTTGAGCGAGCTCACCGACGGGCTTACGCGGTTCTGCTCGATGAGCGAAATCATGCCGTTCGTCACGCCCGCGCGTTTTGCCAGCTCGCGCTGCGACAGACCATACATGCTGCGGACTGCACGCAGGTGGGAGCCCACATCAATAGCCACAACACGCTCCTCGCGTCTAGAATCTTAAACACTTGGCTGGAAATTTCGGCCCAGATTGTCGGAAATGTCAATTTTTCTTATCATGCCGGCCCCGCCGTTCTCAAGGTCCGTCATGTCCACACCATCGCTGTCGCGCGCCGAGCTGGAAGCTTTCTGGATGCCGTTTACGGCCAATCGCCAGTTCAAGGCAAAACCACGCCTGCTCGCGCGCGCGAGCGGCATGCACTACACGACCGACGACGGCCGCAGTATTCTCGACGGCGTCGCCGGCCTCTGGTGCGTGAACGCGGGTCACGGTCGTACCGAGATCAGTGAAGCCGTCGCGAGGCAAATCGCCACGCTCGACTACGCCCCGCCATTTCAAATGGGCCATGCGGGCGCGTTCGAGCTCGCGAACGCTGTCGTTCGCGTGGCGCCGCGCGGACTTGACCATGTCTTCTTCACCAACTCGGGTTCCGAGTCCGTCGACACGGCCCTGAAGATCGCCCTCGCGTATCACCGGATACGCGGCGAAGGCGCCCGCCAGCGCTTCATCGGCCGCGAGCGCGGCTATCACGGCGTCGGCTTCGGCGGCATCTCCGTCGGCGGCATGGTCAACAACCGGAAGTTCTTCGGCAACATGCTCTCTGGCGTCGACCATCTCTCGCATACGCTGAGTCTTGAGCACAACGCGTTCTCGCGCGGCCTGCCCGCCTGGGGTTCACATCTTGCCGACGAGCTCGAGCGGGTCGTGGCGCTGCATGACGCCTCGAATATCGCTGCGGTGATCGTCGAACCGGTCGCGGGATCGGCGGGTGTGCTGTTGCCGCCCAAGGGCTATCTGGAACGGCTGCGCCAGATCTGCGACAAGCACAAGCTGCTGCTCATTTTCGATGAGGTGATCACCGGCTTCGGCCGCCTCGGCACGCCGTTTGGCGCGCAAGCCTTCGGCGTAATGCCCGATATCATCACCTGCGCGAAAGGGCTGACGAACGGTTCGGTGCCCATGGGCGCCGTGATCGTGCGCAAGGAAATCTACGACACGTTCATGCAGGGGCCGGAGCAGGCGATCGAGCTCTTCCACGGCTACACCTATTCGGCTCATCCGCTCGCCTGCGCTGCCGGTATCGCGACGCTCGGCATTTACGAGCGCGATGGCCTCCTGACCCGGGCGGCCGAGCTCTCGAGCTACTGGGAAAATGCGGCGCACAGTCTCAAGGGTCTGCCGCATGTCATCGACGTGCGCAACTACGGCCTGATCGCCGGGATCGAGCTGCAGCCCATTGCGGGTCAGCCCGCCGCGCGCGCATTCAACGCTTTCGTTAAGGCATTTGACGAGGGCCTGCTGATCCGCACGACGGGCGACATCATCGCGTTGTCGCCGCCGCTGATCATCGAGAAGTCCCATATCGACGAGATCTTCGGCAAGCTCACCGCGATCCTGAAATCGCTCGCCTGATCATCCCGGAGTCGAGCGCACAAAAAAAGCGGGCCGGCATTGCCGGCCCGCTTCTTCATAACTTCGTGCAGTCTGTTCTCTTCAGACCCCGCGCGCTATTTCTTCGCCCACGGGAACGTCGTGCCGATGCTCAGCAGAAGTTTGCCCTTCGCTGAGAACGCGTCCGCACTATGGTCGTACACCGCTCCGCTCGTATCGATGTACTTGAGCGACGTGTCAAAGTGACCGAAGGACTTGGTCACCCCAAAAGCCCAGTCAAGGTACTTGCCGTCAAACGAGCCCCAGTAATCGCCACCGCTGTAACCGGCGTGCATCACGAAGCCATAGTCCTGAGGCATCGCGAGATTGAGGTTGCCTTCAAGATACCAGGCATTCAGGTTGCTGTTGGCGAAGTCCCAGGAATACCAGAGCTTGGCGCTGGCGATCTTGTAGGAGATACCGGCGGATATTTCCGGGAAATTGAAATCGCTCGCGCCCGGGTACGTGTACTCCACCGCGTTCAGTGACCACTTCAGACCGTCGTCCTTGCCGCCGGTGAAGCCCGCATAGATGTCGAGCTCGACATTTGCGTCGGTGCCTGGGCCGAAATCAAGGCTGGTGCTGGACCAGGCTCCCGCGTAGAAGCCGTTGTCCATCGAAAAATCGATACTGCCCTGAAGCGCCGGGTCCTTGCCCGTCTGTGTGTAGCCGCGGAAGTCGTAGTCGCTAACCGCGGTCACCGTGCCTGTAATGCCTGCTTGCGCCATGCTCGCGCCGCCAAGCATCACAAACATTCCAATCGCTAGAATTCTTCGCATGATCTCTCCCCTTAGAAAAAACCGGCTGGTTGTAGCGGCCCGACAGGGCCCACAACGATCGTCTTTTTACTCCGAACACATTTCCCTTGCAATTCAAGCCATCAAGTCCTGGCTTATGGTACCTATTCAGACCCCGCAAGTCTCTGTCGCACAATAACAACAAGCGGCGGGGCCCGGCTCTGGCCGGACGCCGCCGCTGAGCCTAAAGCTGTGACTCTCAGGACGATTTTTGGGGGCGGTTATTGGAAGGTCGTGGCCACACTGAGCAGCGCCCGTGGATTGTTCGAGAATGCGCCCTCCGGCACTTTGTACGCATCGTCGACTTGCGGATAGATGTACTTCGCTGTCACGGTGAAATCTCCGAATGTCTTGGAGAAGGCGACCGAGTAGTCCTCGTACTTGGCGCTGGGCCCCTCGCCGATCACACCGATGTTGTCCCAGTAGTGGCCCCGGCTCGTGCCGGCGTGGAGCGCCAAAGTGATGTCCTTCGGCAACGCGAACGAGTAGTTCGCTTCGAGGTACCAGGCTTTCGCGTCGAGACTAGGATCGACCGCACGATAGAGGTCCTCGACGTGACCGAAGTTGCCCGAGTACCAGTACTTGATGCTGAAGTTCCTGTAGCTCCCGCCAGCATTCGCTTCCCAATAACTGAGATTCGGCAGCCCCGGGCCGTAGCTCGCGCCGGGATAGGTGTAGTACACGCCGTTCACGGTGAATCCGAAGCCATTGTCGAACGACTTGCTGTAGCCGCCATAGAGATCGAGCTCGACTTTCTCATCGCAACAGTTGTCGAAATTGATATTGCTCACCCACGCACCGACACTGAATCCGGTCGCCCATGCATAGTCGACGCTGCCTTGAAGCGCAGCGTCGTGCGCTGTCTGGGTGATGCCGCGGAAATCGTAGTCGGTGGTGATGGTCCAGGTACTGGACAGGCCAGCTGCTTGCGCCGCGCCTGTCGTAATGACGAGGCCAGCTGCGATCAACCACTTCAATCGGGTCATAGGTCAATTCCCCTTGTGCTTGGTGCCCGCGACGCATTGCCGCCGGCGGTTTTGTCGAACGCCGGGCGCATGTGGCAAACCCGACACGCGGCGCATCGATTGCGCCGTGCACAGAGGCGAAAAGCACGTTGTGTGCCAGCAGCAGTGCTTCTGGCCCAAGGCGTTGTCGGATATGGTTTTCTAGTTTGGACGGAGAATTTGAGAGTGGCGCGGGCGGGCGCGCCAGGCACCATCATGATTCATGGAATGGCGCGCGTGCACCGCCATTGCACGCGACGCAGTGAGCCATCGCAGGTGCAGCGGCGCTAACGCCGGCGTTTGCGCACACGTGCCGCTGACTTCTTGCGGACTGCGCTTGTCTTGCGAGCGACGCGGCGCGCCATCGGTCGCGGTTTGGACGGCAGGTAAATCACGTAGAGCTTGCGGCAGGCAGCGAGTGTCTCCCACGTGCCCGAGAAGCCCGCGGGAATCACGAAGTGATCGCCAGCGGCAAACTCGGCAACACTGCCATCGTCACTCACAAGTCGCGCGCGACCTTCCAGCATTGAACAGAACTCATATTCCTCGTAACTCACGCGCCATTTGCCCGCCGTGCTCGCCCACACGCCGCTGAAGAATCGCTGCTCGGCATCCGCATAGTGATTGTGCGTCGTGAACACCGGGCGGCCGCTGAGCAGCCGTGCCGCGTCGGGCGCGGAATGCTCGGCGGCGACATTCGACGCGAAGGAGACGATCTTCGGCACGGTCTTCGGCATGGGCTGCTCCAGAATTCTTTGGAACAGCGCGAGCGTACGGACTCGCCCGGCGACCGACAAGCGCAAGGCCCGCGGCGGTTCACACCGCGGGCCTGCCCTCCTCGGGACCTGGCAGGGACTCAGTCATTCGCTCGTGTTCGCGACTTGCGCGGATTGCGTGTCGCTTGCACCGATGCTGATGACAACCTTGCGTTCGAGCGCGAGACCATCGAGATCATCCGCGGCCGTCTTCGACTGCGCCGCACCGCGCGCCTCGACGATGATCTGCTCCGGTGCGATCCCGCCAGCCACCAGCGCATCCTTGACAGCGAGCGCGCGCTTCTCCGAAAGCGTCAGATTGTCCGCCGTCTTGCCGCGCGGATCGGCGAAGCCCTCGAGCCGCACCTGAGCGCCGGGCATGGAGGCCAGCAGGTGACCCACTTCCTTCAGGCGTGCCGCGGAGTCATCCGCCAGACCCGCGTCCGAGGTGCGAAACAGCACCTCCCCGCTCACGCCACTGCCGACGACCTTTGCCACGGCAAGCTCGTAGTTGCGCTTGTCCGTATCCACAAGCTCCTGGCGTGTTGCCTCGAGGGCCTTCGAGACAGCAGCCATCTTCGTGTTGGATTGCTCGAGGTCGAGGGCCAGACGATCACGTTCCACATCCGTCCTGTGCCAGCGATCCCCCAGCCAGGCACCAGTAGCCGCACCGAGAATGGCGCCCACCGGGCCGCCGGCGGCTGCGCCAACCGCAAATCCCGTCGCAACGCCGATGTTCTCCTTTTTCGACGCCCGTTCCTTCGCCATGGCCGTACCGCCTGCGGCGAGGGACAGCAACACGAGTCCCACAATTGCCTTCTTCATCACCTTGGTTTCCGCGCTCTTCATGACACTCTCCTTCGACAGGCGATTGCCCGCCGTTCATGGAGAGCTATTTCAATGTCGGATCGCGCAAGATCCGTGGCGCAATCCTGTGGCGCTTGCGATCTTTGATGGCAAATCGTGGCGCCTGGCGCGGGCTTACTGCGCAGCAAAAAGCGCCCGGGCAAGCGCTCGTCGTCCGCAAGAGGCGCCAAAATGACGTCGCTAACACTGCTAGAATGCGGGCGAATACGGCGGGCCAGCTTCTATTCCAACAACCACGAGGCCGGCCCATCGATCAAGCGCCCGAAGATTCGACTTTAGATCCGAGTTCGTAAGGAGAACCATCATGCGTATGGGGTCGGCAGTCCGCGTTGTAGTTGCAATGGGTGCGGCATTGTTCGCGCTCGCAGCTTGCGGCAAGAAAGAAGAAGCACCGGTGCAAATTGCGGCGCCGGCAACAACTCTCGAAGGACAACTCGACATCGTCGCCTGGCCCGGCTACATCGAGCGCGGCGCCAGTGACAAGAACTACGATTGGGTTACCGGTTTCGAAAAAGACACGGGCTGCAAAGTCAACGTCAAGACGGCCGGCACCTCGGATGAGATGGTCGCGCTGATGAATCAGGGCGGCTTTGACCTCGTAACCGCTTCGGGTGACTCCTCATTGCGCCTCGTGTACGGCAAGACCGTGCAGCCGATCGACATCGCGAAGGTGCCGAGCTACAGCACGGTCGACAGCCGGCTGCAAAACGCGCCTTGGCACACGGTCGACGGCAAGCACTACGGGGTCCCGTATCAGTGGGGCCCGAACGTGCTCATGTACAACACCAAGGTCTTCAAGAAGGCCCCGGGCTGGGACGCGGTCTTCGAACCGACGAAGCTCCCGGACGGCAAGCCGAACAAGGGACGCGTGCAGGCGTATGACGGCCCGATTCACATTGCCGACGCTGCGCTTTACCTCAAGTCGAAGAATCCGTCGCTCGGCATCACAGACCCCTACGCATTGAACGAAGCACAGTACAACGCGGCGCTCGACGTGCTGCGCAAGCAGCATCCGCTCGTGCATCGCTATTGGCACGACGCCACGGTGCAGGTGCAGGACTTCACGAGCGAAGGCGTAGTCGCATCGAGTTCCTGGCCGTACCAGGTGAACACGCTCGTCGCGAACAAGCAGCCGATCGCCTCGGTCGTGCCGCCGGGTGGTGTCACCGGTTGGGCAGACACCACGATGATGCATTCGCAGGCGAAGCATCCGAACTGCGCCTACAAGTGGCTCGAGTGGTCGCTTAGCCCGAAGGTTCAGGGTGACGTGGCCGCGTGGTTCGGCTCGGTGCCGGCTGTTCCAGCAGCCTGCAAGGGCAACGCGCTGTTGACCGATGAGGGCTGCAAGACCAACGGGTTCGACGACTTCGACAAGATCTCGTTCTGGCGCACGCCGGTCGCGGAGTGCGGCGCTGGTCAGACTTGTGTGCCGTATTCGCGCTGGTCGACCGATTATGTGGCAATCATGGGCGGTCGCTGACGCGGCCGTCGCAGGGAGCTGACCCAAACACCGGCCGCGCCTCGCGCGATGACAGCTGCGATCGAGTTCCGCAACGTCACGCGCAGCTTCGGCAGCGTTCGCGCCGTCGACGACGTCTCCGTCGAGGTCGCGGCCGGTGAATTCTTTTCGATGCTGGGGCCCTCCGGCTCCGGCAAGACGACTTGCCTGAGGCTCATCGCGGGCTTCGAGTTGCCCGATTCGGGCCACATCCTGCTCGACGGCATCGACGTATCCGACGTCCCGCCTTACGACCGCAACGTCAATACCGTCTTTCAGGATTACGCGCTCTTCCCGCATATGAGCGTTGCGCAGAACGTCGAGTACGGGCTGAGGGTGCGCGGCGTCGCCGCGGACGAAAGACGCCGGCGTACGGACGAAATGCTCGCGCTCGTGAAACTTGGCGAATTCGGCGAGCGTCGTCCGCAACAGCTGTCCGGCGGCCAGCGACAACGTGTGGCGCTCGCGCGCGCGCTCATCAATCGGCCCAAGGTGCTGCTGCTCGACGAGCCGCTGGGCGCGCTCGATCTGAAACTGCGCGAGGCGATGCAGATCGAATTGAAGGCGCTGCAGCGTGAGCTCGGTATCACGTTTGTGTTTGTGACGCACGACCAGGGTGAAGCGCTCAGCATGTCCGATCGTGTCGCCGTCTTCGATCGCGGCCGTATCGTGCAGATCGACTCGCCGCGAGGACTCTACGGACGGCCGCGCAATCCCTTCGTGGCGCAGTTCGTCGGCGGAGCCAATGTGCTCACCAGCGAGCTCGCCTCGACGACGCTCGGTGTCGCGCGACCGGTAGCGATTCGTCCGGAGCAAATGCGAATTCTTGCGGCGGGCACGGCGACTGAGCCCGGTTGGGTTGCGTGTGCCGGCACGATCGCGGATAGCCAGTATCATGGAGCGACCTTGCGTGTGCAGGTGCGCACGCCCGCGGGCGAGCTGCTCACGGTCGCGCAAGCGGAAGCTGGTGCGACCGATGCCGCGACCCGCGCGGGAACCGCTGTACAGGTGACCTGGCCGCGCGAGAGTGTCGTCGAACTCGAGGCGGATCACGCATGAACGCCGCTGCCCGCGGCGCGGCTGGCGGAACCGGCGGCTGGTCGCGCGCGTTATCGAGCTTTTTCTATCGGCGACCCAACAGTTACATTTTGCTGCTGCTGATTCCGCCGCTGCTCTGGTTCGGCACGGTCTACCTTGGGTCGCTCTTCTCTCTGCTGCTGCAGAGCTTCTACGCCATCAACGATTTCACGGCCGAGATCGTGCGCGAACCGACGCTTGCGACCTACAAGCAGCTGGTGACGCGACCCGCGCACATCGACATCGTGGTGCGCACAACGCTCATGGCGATCACCGTCACCGTCGCCTGCGCAATCATTGCCTTCCCGCTCGCGTACTACATGGCGCGCTACGCCACGGCACGCATGAAGACGTACCTCTACGTCGCCGTGCTGTTACCCATGTGGACCAGCTATCTCGTGAAGGTCTACGCGTGGCGCCTGATTCTCGCCAAGCAGGGCATCCTCACCTGGTTCCTCGACTCACTCGGCCTGACGCCGGCGCTCGATGCCGCGCTCAATACGCCCGTCATCGGCGGGCCGACGCTGTCATCGTCGTACATCGGCATGTTCATCGTCTTTGTCTACATGTGGCTGCCGTACATGATCTTGCCGATTCATGCGGCGCTCGAACGCGTGCCGCGCTCATTGCTGCAGGCTTCGGCCGATCTTGGCGCCCGGCCAGGTCAGACGTTCCGCAACGTCGTGCTGCCGCTTGCGTTTCCCGGAGTCGCCGCGGGCTCGGTCTTCACGTTCTCGCTGACGCTCGGCGACTACATCATTCCGGGTGTCGTCGGCGCGCCCGGCTACTTCATCGGCATGATGGTGTTTCAACAGCAGGGCACTGCCGGCAATATCCCGCTGGCGGCCGCGTTCTCCGTCGTGCCCATCGTGCTGATTGCGATCTATCTGTCGATCGTCAAGCGTTTCGGTGCCTTCGATGCGCTCTAGTTTCGATAAAGCGACGGTGCTGCATCGTCTGGCGGCGGCAGGCGGCATCTTCTTCATGCACTTTCCGGTGCTGATCATCATCCTGTACGCATTCACGACCGAAGACCGCACGTATCAGTTTCCGCCGCCGGCCCTGACGACACACTGGTTCACCGATGCGTTCGCGCGCGATGACATCTGGGCGGCACTGCGCTTGTCCTTCAGCGTTGCCACCTGCGCGACGCTTGCGGCCCTCCTGCTCGGCTCACTTGCGGCGCTCGGTCTTGCGCGCAGCCGCTTCTGGGGCAAGGAAGCGATCACGCTCGCGCTCGTGCTGCCGATCGCGCTCCCCGGCATCGTCACCGGCATTTCGCTGCTCGCGGCGCTGAAGCTTGCCAACGTCGAACTCGGCTTCTGGACTATTGTTCTGGGTCACGCGACGTTTTGCCTCGTGATCGTTTACAACAACGTCATTGCGCGCCTCAGGCGTCTGCCGCCCAGCCTCACGGAGGCTTCGATGGATCTCGGCGCCGACGGCTTGCAGACGCTGCGCTATGTGCTGCTGCCGCAGCTCGGCAGCGCCTTGCTTGCGGGTGGCATGCTGGCGTTTGCGCTTTCCTTCGATGAGATCATCGTTACGCTGTTCACCGCGGGACACGAGAAGACGTTGCCAATCTGGATCTACGATCAGCTGTTCCGGCCGCGCGATCGGCCGCTCACGAATGTCGTTGCGGTGCTGGTGATACTGATTACGATGTTGCCGATCATCGCGGCTTATCGATTGACGCGCTCCACCGACGAGCGCAGCTAGCGGACAAGCATGAGGTAACCATGAACACGAAGCTCCTGATCAAAGGCAGATTTGTCGCCGGCAAAGGCGATCACAAGGAACAGATCCTCGATCCGGCGACCGGCAAGGTCATCGCTGAGGTTGCCGAAGCCTCCGAGGACCAGATCATTGCCGCAGTCGCAGGCGCTGCCGCGGCGTTTGCGACTTGGGCGCGCGTCGTGCCGAAGGATCGAGCGGCCATGCTGCTCAAGCTCGCTGACCGCATCGAGGCCGAGGCGCAGGAGTTCGCGGAGCTTGAGTCGCGCAACTGCGGCAAGCCGCTCGCTGCCGTACTCGGCGACGAGATTCCGGCGATCGCGGACGTGTTCCGCTTCTTCGCGGGCGCTGCACGTACTCAGCACGGTTCGGCGGCGGGCGAGTTCATCCCGGGCTACACCAGCATGATTCGCCGCGATCCGATCGGCGTCGTCGCATCAATCGCGCCGTGGAACTATCCATTGATGATGGCTGCGTGGAAGCTGTCGCCTGCGCTCGCCGCCGGCAACACCGTGGTGATCAAGCCGTCCGAGCAAACACCGCTGACGACATTGAAGCTCGCGCAGCTGCTCGCGGAAATCTTCCCGCCGGGCGTCGTCAGCGTGGTCTGCGGCCGCGGCAAGTCGGTCGGCGCGCCGCTCATCGCGCAGCCCCACGTGCGCATGATTTCATTGACCGGCGACATCTCGACCGGCCAGAAGATTCTCGATGCCGCGGCGAAAGGCGTAAAGCGCACGCACTTGGAGCTCGGCGGCAAGGCACCCGTGATTGTATTCGACGATGCGGATCTCGAATCCGTCGTCGCCGGCGTACGTACCTTCGGCTTTTACAATGCGGGACAGGACTGCACGGCGGCCTGCCGCCTGTATGCCGGCCCCAAGATCTACGATCGCCTCGTACGGGACCTCAGTCAGGCCGTCTCAACGCTCAAGCTGGGCTTGCAGACCGAGGAAGGCGTCGAGATGGGACCGCTCATCACGGCGTCACAGCGTTCGCGCGTCGCTGGCTTTGTCGCGCGCGCGGCGGAGAAGCGCCATATTGAAATCACGACCGGCGGCAAGCCCCGCGCAGGCAGCGGCTTCTTCTACGAGCCCACGATCATCGCCGGCGCCAAGCAGACGGACGAGATCGTACAGAAAGAAGTGTTTGGTCCGGTCGTGTCGATTACGCGCTTCAAAGACGCCGATCAGGCCATCGCCTGGGCGAACGACTCAGAGTACGGACTTGCTTCTTCCGTGTGGACCAAGGACGTGGGCAAGGCGATGAAGGTGGCCGCGCAGCTTCAATACGGCTGCACCTGGATCAATACGCACTTCATGCTCGTGAGCGAAATGCCGCACGGCGGCTTCAAGCGCTCAGGCTACGGCAAGGATCTTTCGACGTATGCGCTGGAAGACTACAGCGTCGTGCGGCATGTGATGGTGAAGCAGTAAGAGCCCGCTCGCATGCCCCTCTCCCCTTAAAAAAAAGGGGAGAGCGGGCTTGAGTCAGAGCTCGGGTTCGGGGTCGGAGCCGTCGATGATTCCTTCGAAGAGCGCGGTCGAGAGATAGCGCTCGCCGGTATCAGGCAGCATCGCGAGGATGACCGATCCGGCAGGCGCCTTATCCGCGACTTTCAGGGCCGCGGCGACCGTTCCGCCGGAGGATATGCCACAGAGAATGCCTTCTTCGCGCGAGAGCCTGCGAGCCGTCCCGATCGCATCGGTGTCGCTCACGGTGACCAGCTCATCGAATACTTCGCGGTTCAGCACGCCAGGAATGAAGTCCGGCGTCCAACCTTGAATCTTGTGCGGCTTGAACTCCTTGCCGCCGAGGAGTGATGCGCCCTCCGGCTCCGTCGCGATGATGCGTACACCGGGACGCGCCTTGCGGAGCACCTCACCTGCGCCCGTCAGCGTGCCGCCGGTACCCCAGCCTGTCACCCAGAAGTCGAGGCGCCGGCCGGCGAAGTCACTCAGAATTTCCGGCCCCGTCGTTTGACGGTGATATTCGGGGTTCGCCGGATTGTCGAACTGGCTCGCGAGAAACCAGCCATGTTGCTTCGCAAGCTCCGCGGCTTTGCGCACCATGCCAGTTCCGCGTTCCGCCGCGGGCGTAAGAATGACCTTCGCGCCCAGTGCCCGCATGAGTTTGCGCCGCTCGATTGAAAACGATTCCGCCATGGTGGCGACGAACGGATAACCTTTGGCCGCGCACACCATCGCCAGCGCAATGCCAGTGTTGCCGGAGGTCGCTTCGACAACGGTTTGTCCCGGCTTGAGCGTTCCGCGTCGTTCGGCATCTTCGATGATGGCGATTGCGAGCCGGTCCTTGACGGACGAGGCCGGATTGAAGAACTCACACTTCACATACAGGGTGACGTTCTTCGGCGGGATGCGATTGAGGCGAACGATAGGCGTGCGGCCGATCGTGCCGAGAATGCTGTCGTAAATCATGAGAGGCCCCAGGAATTCGCCATGAATTGGTAGTAAGAGATTTCGTACCAAAGATGTACTGCACAGTAGTCGGCCCGGCCGCCTGCGAGCAATACCGGCGCAGTCTAAACTAAGGTCTGACGGTTATGGCAGCGGCTCTGCCGGTAGCGCAGAATGCCGGCCTGCCCAGGGCAGCACAACATTCAAGGGTCCGGAGCGCGTCCACCGCTGCGGCGCCAAACTTGAATCTGGGTCAGACACGGGCTGGACGGAAGCGCTGAATGTCAGCACGACGTGAAATTACAATTGAATCAGGGCTCGCGCTGAAGCGCGGGGGCACGCTCACGCGCCCCGTCATCGCCTACGAATCCTGGGGCGTCCTCAATTCAGCCCGCGACAACGCAATTCTCATCTTCACCGGGCTATCGGCCTCTGCGCACGCTCATTCATCGCCCGAAGACCCGAGTCCCGGCTGGTGGGAAGCGATCGTCGGGCCGGGCATGGCGCTCGACACCCGCCGTTTCTACGTGATCTGCATGAACACGCTAGGCAGCTGCTTCGGCAGCACCGGGCCTGCGTCCGTCAACCCCGCGACTGGTCAGCGCTACGGCGCCGCCTTTCCGGCGATCACAGTCGAAGACATCGCGGCGGCCGGCGCGGCCCTGCTCGATAGTCTCGGCATCGAGCGCGCCGCTGCGGTCCTCGGACCATCGCTGGGCGGCATGGTGGTCCTGGCGTTCGCCGCCGAATTTCCAGACCGTGCGCGTGCGCTCGTGTCGATTTCAGGCGCCGCGCGTTCGACCGCCGTGTCGATCGGCCTGCGCAGCGCGCAGCGCGACGCGGTGCGGCTCGATCCGAAATGGCGCGGTGGGAATTATGCGGCGGATGATCCACCCCTCGCGGGACTCAAACTCGCGCGACGCATCGGGACACTGACCTACCGTTCCGCAGCCGAGCTCGATCAGCGCTTCGGGGCCGGCGGCAAGGAAACGATTGCCGATTATCTCGAGCGCCAGGCGGATCTCTTCGTGCGACGCTTCGATGCGAACTGCTTTCTCGTGATCTCCGAGGCGATGGACCGGCTCGACCTCGCGGCAACGCACGGCGGATTGGAGAAAGCGTTTCGCGGCGCGCGCTTTGAGCGCGCACTGGTGGTCGGCGTCGAATCCGATTGGCTGTTTCCGCCGCATCAACAAATGGAAGCTGCCAACGCCCTGCAGGCCGCCGGCGTGCCGACGGAGCTCAGCATTCTGCCAAGCTTCGAAGGCCATGACTCTTTTCTGGTCGACATCGCGCGCTTCAGCGCGACGCTCGCGCACTTCTTCGCGAGCGTCAAGACTTCATCGCGGCAAAGCGCCGCCTGAATTGCGTCAGGTAAGCAGCACCAGCATCTCGAAGAGCACGGCTGGCAAACGCTGACTGACGCCATGGATTGCGATTTCGTATGAGAGGCGCGTGCCAGCCTCCGTGCGTTCGGCACCTTGCAACCGCATGCGCGCGTGAATACGGGCCCCGGATTTCACCGGTCGCATGAACCGCAACTTCTCCCCGCCATAATTGATGACGGCCTTGTGGCCCGTGATCGCGACAGGCTGCGGAATATTGAGCCCCGGAATGAGCGCCAGCAGCAAAAAACCGTGAGCGACCGTTGTCTTATAGGGACTTTCGCGCCGGCAACGCTCGACATCGACATGCAGCCACTGGTGATCGCCCGTCAGGTCGGCGAAGCGGTTGATCATGTCCTGCGTGATTTCGACTTCCACGCTCCATCCACCCGGCTCGCCGTTGCTGGCGGCACGCAGGGCGTCCACATCGTCGAATCGTATCGGCTGAACAGTCATGCTGGTGAAGGAACAGAACACGGTTGCGGGGGTTGTCGGGCGCAGGACGCTGGAAATTATAACGGAGCGCATCACAAATCTGTCATGAACTGCCTTTAGGGTTGGCGCGCGCCACCCGCGCTGCCGCCACTCCACGTCGAGGCAAGACATGCGGATTCTGATGATTACCGACGTCTATTTCCCGCGCATCAATGGCGTTTCGACCTCCATCCAGACCTTCCGCAACGACCTGCGCGCGCTCGGGAATGAGGTTACGCTGCTCGCTCCCCAATACGGCAATGACGACGACGACGACGCCGGCATACTGCGCATCGCAGGCCGCGCTGTGCCGCGCGACCCGGAAGACCGCCTCATGCGGCGGCGTGCGATTCGACGCATGATTCCTGAGATCGCGCGCCGGCAACCTGAGCTCGTTCACATTCACACGCCGTTTGTCGCGCACTACGCGGGCATTGAAATCGCCCGCGCGCTCAACGTGCCGGTGGTCACAACCTATCACACGTACTTCGAGCACTATTTCGAGCACTACGTGCCGTTCCTGCCGAAGCGCTGGCTCGCGGCGCTCGCGCGCAAAGTGACAGTTGGGCAATGCGCGGCGGCCGATCTGGTGATCTCACCCTCGAGCGCCATGCTCGATGCATTGCGTACGTACGGCGCCCAGGGTCGCATCGCAGTGCTGCCGACTGGCCTCGGCGACGGCTGCTACACACCAGGCGATGGCCGTCGCTTCCGCGCCGCTTACGGTATCGCAGCCGAGCGTCCGATCGTCCTGCACGTCGGGCGCGCCGCGCACGAGAAGAACATCGATTTTCTGATCCGCATGTTGCAGCCGCTCAAGCGCGCGGTTCCCAACGTGCTCATGGTAATTGCCGGAGAAGGGCCGGCCCTCATGCACTTGAAGGACCTCGCGCAGCGTTTCGGCGTTGCGGACTCAGTGCAGTTCGTTGGCTACCTCGAACGCAGCTATGGTCTGCCCGACTGCTACGCGGCTGGTGACGTCTTCGCTTTCTCATCGCGCACTGAAACCCAGGGTCTCGTACTGCTCGAGGCAATGGCCCAAGGGACACCCGTCGTCTCCAATGCGGAGATGGGAACTCGCGATGTACTGGTCGCAGATCGCGGGGCGCGCATCCTGCCGCTCGACGCGGAAGCCTTTGCCGCGGCGATAGCGCAAGTCATCGGCGATCGTGCGCTGCGCGCGCAGATGTCGGACGCTGCGCGAGAACACGCTCGCGGCTGGTCATCGCGAGCCATGGCGGAGCGCTTGTCTGCTCACTACCAGGAGTTGGTCGCGGCGCGCCGGCGTGGCGCCGGCAGCCAATTTCTGCCCGCCGCTGTACGAGGCGCGGTCGGTTCGTGAAGCATTCCACAGAATTCTGCAATTCGCGGGAATCAGACAATAAGCCGCTCCTTTGTAACGCGCCTGTCGCATTCGAACCGCACAGTACACCCCGAACCTCGGCAGAGGACCCTACTGGACCTCCAGGGGGGACGCTTCAGGATCGAGAGGTGAGTTGATGCAGCAGTTCGCCACCGCATTGTTGAGACGCTGCGACGCGGCGGAGCTCGATTGGTGCCTGCGCATCAATCGATGGGCCCGCAATCGCAGCGTCCGCAATCTGTTCTCGAGCGTGAGCCGCCTCGGCGACGGCGTCTTCTGGTACGCGCTCATGTTGATGCTGCCTGCAATGTACGGCGTCGACGGCTGGATTGCAGCCCTGCAGATGCTGATCACGGGCGCGCTGGGGGTACTCAGCTACAAGTGGTTGAAGCGGAGGCTGGTGCGCGAGCGGCCGTACGTCGCGCACTCAGCTGTGCATTGCGCATCGCGCCCGCTCGATCGCTATAGCTTTCCGTCCGGACATACGCTGCACGCGGTGGCATTCACCGTCCTCGCGACGCACTATTTTCCCGAACTCGCGCTGCTGCTGATTCCTTTCGCAGCGCTCATCGCTCTCTCGCGCATCGTCCTCGGGCTGCACTACCCGAGCGATGTTGCCGCCGGCGCGACGCTTGGAGCGCTGCTCGCGCTTGCGAGTCTCGCTTGCGCGAGCTGAAAGCCCCGCTTCGTCTAGGCCGCGCGATACGCCTGAAACGTGAGACCGAGATCTCTCGCGACCGCTTCGTGCGTAATGGATCCATCGTGCACATTGAGGCCCCGGGCAAGCCCCACATCCCGTGCCAGCGCCTTCTGCCAGCCGTGATCCGCCAACGACCGCACATAGGGCAAGGTCGCATTGGTCAGGGCGAATGTGGAGGTACGCGGCACCGCACCCGGCATGTTCGTCACGCAGTAGTGAATGACGCCGTCAACCACATAGGTCGGTTCCGCATGCGTCGTCGGGCGGCTGGTTTCAAAACACCCGCCCTGATCGATTGAAATGTCGACCATCACAGCGCCCGCCTTCATCTTCTTCACCATCGCACGCGTGACGAGCTTCGGCGCGGCCGCGCCGGCGATCAGCACGGCACCTACGACAACATCGGCATCCGTCACGAGATTCTCCACCGTCTCCGCAGTGGAGTACGCGGTCTTCAAATGATTGCCGAAGATTGAGGAAAGCTCCCGCAGTCGCTTGACCGAGCGGTCAACGACAGTCACGTCGGCGCGCAGACCGACTGCCATTTCCACTGCATTCGTGCCGGCGACTCCGCCGCCCAATACGACAACTTTCGCAGGCGAAACACCGGGCACACCGCCCAGAAGGACACCAAATCCACCATTGGCCTTCTGCAGACAGGTCGCGCCAACCTGCACCGACATGCGGCCCGCAACTTCGCTCATTGGCGTCAGGAGCGGCAACGAGCCGTCGACAGCTGTGACAGTCTCGTAGGCGATCGCTGTTGCGCCGCTCGTTATCAGGGCTCGCGCCTGTTCGGGGTCCGCGGCGAGATGCAGGTACGTAAAAAGTATTTGTCCCCTGCGAAGCGCTTTGCATTCGGCAAGCTGCGGCTCCTTCACTTTGACGATCATGTCCGCCCAGGCAAAAATCTCAGCGGCTCGCGCAGCGATCCTGGCACCGGCGGCCTGATACTGCAGATCGGTCACCCCGATGCCGGTACCAGCGTTCGTTTCAATCATCACTTCGTGACCGGCAGATACGAGTTCGCGCACTCCGGCGGGAACGAGGCCAACGCGGTATTCGTGAATCTTGATTTCCTTCGGGACACCGATGCGCATGGAAGAAACCTCACAACGGGGGTTGCAATAGCCGCGCATTGTGCCGACGCCAAGGCTGCGCTGTCTTGCGAATCTTGCGCGCTTCCAGCCCATAAGTGGCAGAATCCAGCACATTCTTGTGATTATCCGGTGGATTCTGCCATGGCACGCGACCGCGCTGACCGCTTGATCCTTGAAACCCTGCAACGCAACGCGCGTATCACGAACGCCGCGCTCGCGGAGAAAGTGCACCTTTCCGAGTCGGCCTGCCTGCGCCGGGTGCGCTCGCTCGAACAGAGCGGTTTGATCTCGGGCTACAGCGCGCTCGTCAATCAGGAAAAAGCGGGGTTTCCCGTCAATGTCTTCGTGAACATCACACTCGATCGCCAGGATCAGAAGGATCTGCAAGCGTTCGAACAGGCTGTGCGGCGCATTCCCGAAGTGATGGAGTGTTACCTGATGACCGGTGAATACGACTATCTCGTGCGCGTTGTGGTGGCCGATACAGCGGACTTCGAGCGCATCCACAGCCAGCATCTGACGCGCCTGCCAAGCGTCATTCGGGTGCATTCGAGCTTCGCTTTGCGCACGGTACAGAAGTCGTTCGCGTTGCCCGTCCGTTAGCGGCCAATCGAGGCGGTTCCAACTATCTGATTTATAAGCATTAGCTGGTATAAGCCCCGGCGCGAATCGCAACGTGACGGAAACCGTGGAAACGCGAATCAATCTCATTTAGCCTTAGTAACCATGAGTGATGCTAAGACCCGCAGGCCCAACGGCCACGAGACCGATTCGGTACGTTTGATCGACCTGCCGATCGGCAGGCCTGCGCGCGTCGTTGGCATCGATACTCCTGTTCTTGCTGAAGATGCGGGTGAGCGCCGGCGCCTTGCTGCGATCGGATTTCTGCCGGGTGAATTCGTGAAGGTAGTCGCGCATTCGCCGCTCGGACGTAATCCGATCGCCGTTGCGATTGGCAACAGCCTGTTCGGGCTGCGTCGCATCGAAGCCGAGTGCATTCGAGTTTTGCCGGAGCCCGCGTGAACGCGCATGCTGCGAGCGTCACCACTCCGCTCATCGCACTCGTTGGCAATCCGAACTGCGGCAAGACCGCCCTCTTCAATCTGCTCACAGGCAGCCGGCAAAAAGTCGCGAACTACGCCGGTGTAACGGTCGAACGCAAGGAAGGCAGTTTTTTCACGCCCTCCGGCCGGCGCGTGCGGCTGCTCGATCTGCCGGGCGCTTATAGCCTCGAGCCGCGTACGCCCGACGAGCAGATCACTTGCGACACGCTCTTCGGAGCCGCGCACGTGCAGGATCGCCCGGATTTCGTCGTTGCCGTTTGCGATGCGAACAATCTGCGGCAGGGCCTGCGCCTGACGCTGGCCTTGAAGCGCCTCGGCTGCCCACTGGTACTCGCGCTTAACATGGTGGATCTCGCGCGCAAGCGCGGACTCACGATCGATGTTGCGCGGCTTTCGCATGAGCTCGGCGTCACCGTGGTAGAAACGGTTGCGACGCGTTCGGGCGGCGCGCGCGATCTCGTCCGCATGCTCGACGGCGTTGCGGCCACCACCGCAGTGAGCTGGCAGCACAGCGTTCCACCAGAGACCGCAGACATCGAGCAGGACCACGCCGAAGTTCGGAAAATTCTGCGGGCAGTCGGAGCGGATGGTGTCGGCGTTCCGGAGTCGACGCTCAAGATCGACCGCATCGTATTGCACCCGATCATAGGGCCTGTCCTGCTGGCGGCAACTTTGTTCCTGATGTTTCAGGCCGTTTTCGCCTGGGCGCAGACACCGATGCTTGCGATCAATGCCGGCGTGACGACGGTCGGCACCTGGCTGACGCACGCGCTGCCGGAAAGCCAGCTGCGCAGCCTCCTGGTCGACGGCGTGCTGGCGGGTCTCGGCAGCGTCATCGTCTTTCTCCCGCAGATCATCATTCTGTTCTTCTTCATTCTGCTGCTCGAAGACACGGGCTATCTGCCGCGAGCTGCCTTCATGCTCGACCGCATGATGGGCGGCGTCGGCCTCTCCGGCCGTTCGTTCATACCGTTGCTCTCGAGCTTTGCGTGCGCCATACCTGGAATCATGGCGACGCGCACGATCCGCGATCCGCGCGACCGGCTCACGACCATCATGATCGCGCCGCTCATGACCTGTTCGGCGCGGCTGCCCGTATACGCGCTGATCATCGGCGCCTTCATTCCGCACCGCCAGGTCTGGGGCGGATTGCAGCTGCAGGGACTCGTGCTATTCGGCCTGTATGTCTTTGCCGTTGTCTCAGCGATGCTGGTTGCCTTCGTCATGAAGTTCCCCAAGCGCGGCCGCGGCAACCCGCTCACGCTTGAGCTGCCCGCTTACCACGCGCCGAATCTGCGCAGCCTCGCGATTGGCCTCTGGCAGCGCGTGCAGATTTTCCTGACGCGAGTCGGAACAATTATTCTCTCGCTCATGGTGGTGCTGTGGTTTCTCAGCACTTTTCCGGCGCCGCCGCTGGGCGCTACCGAACCCGCGATTACGTACAGCATCGCCGGCAAGATCGGTTCGGCGCTCGCAGTCGTGTTCGGCCCGATTGGTTTCAACTGGCAGATTTCGATTGCGCTCGTGCCGGGACTTGCGGCCCGCGAAGTTGCCGTTGGCGCGCTCGGCACCGTGTACGCGTTGTCTGCCGCCAAGGCGGACGTTGCCTCGGCGCTTACGCCGCTGATCGCCGCTTCCTGGACGTTGCCGACAGCGCTGTCGCTCCTTGCCTGGTACGTATTCGCGCCGCAATGCCTCTCGACGCTCGCCACCGTCAAGCGTGAGACCAATTCCTGGCGCTATCCGATCATCATGGCGGCCTATCTTTTTGGGCTCGCCTACCTGGCGTCCTTCGTGACCTATCGCATTGCCCTGGCGTGGGCGGGATGAACGGCATGAGCGCGTGGTTCGATCAGATCATTGTTGGCGCGCTGGTCATCGCAAGCGTCGGATTCGCCTGCTATCGGCTTGGACCGCGAAAGTTGAGATTCTGGATGCGCCGGCAATGGGCGCGCGTACGCGGCAAACCGATGCCCCTTGTGGATACGAGCGCCGCGGGCTGCGATGGCTGCGCCAACGCAGCAGCACCGAAGCCGCGCGGCGAAACACGCATCGCCGCGGACAACATCCGCAAACTCGAGCGCTAGCGCAGGACGAAGGTCTTCTTGCCGTTGCGGAACACGCGCCGCTCCGCGTGCCAAGCGCGGGGGCGAAGCCCCCGGCTGATTTGAGTTGGCCACTCGCCCGGGTCAGTAGCGGTAGTGGTCCGGCTTGTACGGACCTTCGAGTTTGACGCCGATGTAGCGCGCCTGGCGGTCGGTGAGCTCGGTGAGTTGCGCGTTGAGCTTCTTCAGCTGCAGGCGCGCCACCTTCTCATCGAGGTGCTTCGGCAATACGTGGACGCCAATCGGATACTTCGCGGTGTTCGTGAAAAGCTCGATCTGCGCGATCGTCTGGTTCGCGAACGACGAGCTCATGACGTAGCTCGGGTGGCCCGTGCCGCAACCGAGATTCACGAGGCGTCCCTCGGCGAGCAGGATGATCCGCTTGCCGTCCGGGAAGATGATGTGATCGACCTGCGGCTTGATGTTCTCCCAGGTGTACTGCTTCAACGCCGCGACTTCGATTTCATTGTCGAAGTGACCGATGTTGCACACGATCGCCTGGTCCTTCATGCGCTTCATGTGATCGTGCGTGATCACGTGGAAGTTGCCGGTTGCCGAGACGAAGATATCGGCCTTGTCCGCGGCATAGTCCATGGTGACGACGCGATAGCCTTCCATCG